>CAYYSM010000031.1:0-13853 GCA_964474225.1 uncultured Hyphomicrobiaceae bacterium | reverse complement strand
CTTGGGCAGCGCATAGATGGATCACGATACCGTGACCAGCGCGGCCCCATTGACGTATCTTCTCAATAAACTGGGGGCTTGTTCGTAGTAGGTGCTTCAGCGTCCCTAAAAGCGCACTGAAGCCGCTATCTAGCGCGCGCACTACGAACAGATTCACCCCAAGTTATTGAGAAGATACCATTTTCTGCTCAATCAATCGCCGGTGAGTTGAAAGCACAAGCCACTTCTAGTCAAGCTACCAATGACCGGCTGCTTTTGGGGAATGACGCTAGGCTACGATAGCTCAAGCGTACTGGTGGCTTGAGACTGACCGGCTTTGCCGAGCCATCCCAGTCTGCGCTGCGCAACTCCACCACGGCCCAAGCGCCCCGCCCATCCCCTAAGCTTTTCAAATCCCAACTCAGTTATCAGCACAAGCCATCCACCTCCGACTTCAACAGAGAGATGGTCGTTGGCACAATACAAAGGTCCATCATTCCACCAAATGCTTTTCACAACGAGTTCATCCTGCTGGTCTGCCCAGCGAAACCAAGGGCCGGGAATCGGTCGCCATCCAAGTGCTTGGCCTACTATAGGATTAAACGCAAGCCAGTCAACTTCGGTCGTTTCAAAGTAACGTCCATCACAGGCTACGACAAGATTATCTTCCGTTGTCTGCAAGTACGGATAATCGGATGCCTGCGCGCTCAAAAACCGACTAAACGGTGGATGACCTTTCTCTATGTCAACTCCATCCCACAGGCTGTCCTTGCCTACTGCTCTGATCATCGCCAGGCGCTCTTCCTCAGGATATGCCTCCTGAAGCCGCTTCAGCCGTGTCCGTTCGCCCACTATGATCCAACCGTCAGAAGTCCGAGAACGCAACAAGGCGAGGGAATCTCCGACTGTTTCGAGCCAGTCGTCAGGCAAACGGATATGCGAATAATTGTCATCAGGTAACCCGCCTATCTGACTGACACATTCTGGACGCCGTTCAGGGCGCCAATGGATGAAAGCCGGATCGTGGTGTATCAACCTTCTCGACAGCTTCCTCAGCGCATCTGGGGCCAGGTACCCCCCATCATACAACTCGGCTACCACGTAGGCGAGGGCCTGTCGGGCCGGCGCGATGTGAGGTTTGTAGTGGGCGTGCTTGGGTCCCACTTGATTGAGGAAGATTGAGAGTCGCTCGGGATTGAGAGTTTCATCATCTGCCAGCCATTTTCGCTCTTTCTCCAATCGCCGGAAATGCTGTACGGCCCGGTAGAGCACGTTGTCTTCAGGCACTCCAGCAGCTTCCGCGATTACACGAGCTTCGATGTCCAGCGGACGTAGCATTTGTGCTGGATCGCCAACTAAGACCGGAGACTCACGCTGCGTTAGAATCTCCTCGGTACGATGGAACGCAAGCCCTGGAAGATGAAGAGTGTAGATCGCTGGCTTTTCTCGCTCCACAGTGGGAAGTGTTGGCACCCCGTCACTGATCCGAGCATAGACAGTACTTGCAATCAAACGGACGGTGAAGTTCGGCGACAAACGCAATGTTCTCAATGTTCCCTCGAAAGGAGCAATGACAGATGAATTTTCCATGCTTGCTGCGTCCAGCACCATCAACGCCCGCTCGATTGATTGGTCGGTCCCTGATAGGGCTCCCTCTAGAGCGGTCGTGACCGCTTGGCTGTCATCCAGCAGGGCATCTGTACATGCTCGAACCGCCGCCTGCGCGACAGCGTATGAGGGATGGGCGAGATAAAGCACAAGCAGGTCGGCTACAGATTGTTCAGGGGTGTCTTCCCCGGGCGTCTCAATTGATTCTTCTAACAAAGCCTCCATCGCTGGTTGCGGCTCCACGAGGACAGCAGTAAAGAGATCATCGAGATGGTCTTCAATGGCGGGCCAGATTTCTGCCACCGGCACCTCATCGCTCAGCAATGTGAGCACGTCATATAGGTGCAGGACTACCCTGCCGGGATAGCGAAATCGCTCGCTGAGATCCCGACCATAGAGATCGATGGCGATTTCTCTTCCTTGATCTGGATCGATAGCGATTAGCTGCCGCAAGGCTGCCTGCCGCGCGCCTCCGTCGAAATAGGGATCCCATCCCGATGCTTCAGTCGCATCTAGCGCTTTCTCTGCCAGCGCCCATGCCGAAGCACAATCGTCTATCTTCAACCATTGCTTACTCAGCGCGGTAAGTGACTGACTTAGCCGATGCTTGTTCGAAGACTCGCCAGACAGCCGATCTTCGATGAGGTCCTCAATTTCCCTGAGTTCGGTTGTGGAATGGATTCCTTGAGCTAGATTCTCGATAACAGCTGACCAATCGAAATATCTCGTACTTTCTCGATCTTCGGCTGTAAGGAGTTCTCGAAGGTCATCTACCGTCCGTGTGCGGTCAAGCACCTCACCCGGCTTTAGATGCTCTCCACTCTTGAGGTGAATACCTTCATCTACTTGACTGCTTCCACGCCTTGATTCGTGCTTAAGATCGGATAGCTGTAGTCCTACTTGATCAGATGAAATTCCATTTGCATGGAGGCCATCGACAATCCCTTGATACCACCCCGATCTACTGTGGGCAGGGGCATCAACTCCAGTGCGACGAACGAGATCCCGAGTCACCTCAAGGGCAGTACCATGTCCTAGCTGATCCGATACACTTGCGACAAGTGTCTTCAGGAAGCCGGACTCAGCGCTTGGCACGAGCGGCAAGATGAGATCGATGGCAGTATGAAGGACTTCCTTAACCGGCGGCTCTTGCACGTCCAGGGCTGCTGTGAGAAGACGAGTCACACCACCTTGGTGACCTACGATGTCGCGTTCAAGAAGCCCTTTCAGCAATCGCACTCCCCGGCGCGGGCTCAACCTAAACACTACCTCCAAGAGCTCTTCAGCAGCGTCACCTACTCCAGAAGCGATTCCTTCGACACTGAGAATCCGCCGCAACATAAGCTGAGTACGCTCTTCAGCCTGATCGGGCTCTAACTCGTTGATACGTCCTAGCCATCTCACCCATCTGAAAAGCTGATAATCATCCTCACTCAAGATGCCACGCGCTGCTTTTACCATCCTCTGAAGCTGCCTGACCGCCTCTTCAGGTTCCCCAAGCGCGAGCCAAGCCTTTGCCTGTGCCTCGCAGGCCTCTACCCGGCCATAGAGTTCCAGATTCTGAAGGATAATTGGTTCGATCCGGCTCAGTTGTGCTTTGGCCCATTTCTGACCTGCGCCGACATCAGCAAAGGCGAGTATGATTTCACGTTGAAGACCAGACCACCACATGGTTCCCTCATCAGGATCTATCCAACGAGTTTCGAATTCCTCTTTGAGTGCTTCCACAGCTTCCTTGCCGTGCTCAGCTGCGGCAACTACTACATAGCGCAATACCTCAGTGCGAGCCTCTGTTATGGCCAGGCGGACGGACATAGAATGAGTCATCCACCTTGGCCCGAAGAAGTCTAAGATCCAACGCACCTCCTGTAAGAACGCATTAGGTGTCAGACGGGAACCGAGTCGCCCCCATGCCCAGAGGCGGGACAGTCGGAACACCCCCAGCGCGATCAGACGCCTCGCTGCCCGCTTCTCTTCGGGGACGTACTCGCCGAACTCGGTAGAAGCCTCAGCCTCACGCAGCAGTGCTTCGGGCTTGCATGATTCACCCAATAGATAGCAAAGACGCCCGCGTCGGAATCGTAGTTCATGGAGAGTTGGCTCTCTTTCCCGATATGACTCTGTATCCTCCAATGGGATCGGAGGGATATCTTCCGTCCACCTCAAAGCTGCTGGCTCGTTGCTCGCGACCCATAGCGCAAGTTCAGCGACAGTGAGGCGAGCTTCTGTCCACCACCGCCACTCGTCGATGTTTTCGAGTTGAGCGGGCTGCAACGTCGTAAGTAGCTGACTCAGAAGCGTACAGGCTCGGTCGGTCCCGTCGATTTCTTTTACCCACTTGGCGGACCGAAGCAACGTGAAAAATCGATTCAGCCGGTCTCTCTCCTCATCCTGGGCGTCGAACAGAATCTGCCACTCCGCCCAATCACCTCGCTTAGCGCAAGCGATTGCCCCTTGAAACAGCAACCAATTCTGAAATCTCAAACTCGCTTGTTCAACATCTTCGCCCTCATGCCGTCTGAGGTCGATCCGCCTGGGTTCTATGCGAATTCGCCGAACGACTTGTGCCGTCTCTTCAGCCCCCCGAAAAACAACCGCGCTTTGCGCCCACTCACGGAGCAGATCCCACAGATTCTGTGGTCGGGTGTGGTCATCAGGTATCGGTCGACCGGACAGAAGCTCCAGTGGTTCGGCCAGTTCAAACACACGCCGCGCTTCCCTTCTCAGACCAGCTTCGAGCAAACAGGGGGAGAGGCAGAGTGCCTGCTCTTTCTCCACACGGAGGCGATTGCCGTCACGTAGGTGTTCAGCTGCCAGCGCAGCCTTCCCAGCCTCAAGTAGTAGATCCGGGAGTAGGCGATCTTCCAGCGTCCAAGCTCGTTGCTCCAGCGCCGCCCCCACAAGTGTTAAACGGGCAAGCGCAGTCACGTCCTTGCACCGACCGGCTGCCCGGAGTGCCAACCGGGCGTCGGACTGGATTGCATCAAGCGGTCGGAGTGTCTCAACTTGCTCGCGGAACCACTCCTGAGTTGCTGTTTCTAAGACAGCCTCATACTCCCCAGCGCTGTACCAATGATACAGTGCCTCCCACTGCCAACGCGTTGGTGACGCTTCGTAATGCTCGGCAAGTTCGCGATGATACGCCTGGTTCTGTTCTTCTGTCGTACGGCCCGGAACCCAATCTGCGGTTCGCTCCTGGAGGAAGAGAGGGAAGCTATTGTGGAAGAATACCCAGCGATCATGGCCTTCTTCCTCGAAATACTGGAGCAGCAATGGCTGAAGCTTGTGGAGTGTAGTTGTTTCCAACCATTCCGCGACCAAGCCCATTGGAATCGGGCCACGTGTCCTGGCCAACAAACCTAGTGCATGTACAAGTGCATCGTCATCCTCTATCTCTCGCCAATGTCCCCAGTACTGCTCTTCAATGTCGCCCCTGTACGGGACTGCTTCACCAAGCAATCTGGCACGCTCCTCCGAATTATCGGCTTGGTGCAACCGTTTGAGTAAATAGATCAGCGCAAGTGGATGTCCAGAGGAGATCTCGAAGAGTTGTTGACGCTCATCTGCTCCGAGAATGGGTATAGATTCCTCAGCGATCGCATACACGTCTGCGCGAGCTAGTCGTCCCATCTCGATCCGCCGCTCCTGCTGACTAATGGCGTGGTGTACACGAGATGGAAGATCGGCGAGTTCATCAGTCTGGCTCCCTACAACGATGTACACGCCATCAGGCACAGCCTCTGGAAGCGGGAGGTCACATAGCAACGAATGCTCTGGATGCTGCTCGCGCGCGATATGGTCAAGCCCATCAACTAAGATCACGGTCTTGTTATCGGTTGCCGCGTAGTCGTCCCCGAGAGCTTGAAGTTGTCTGTGAAACAGAGCAAGCAGTGCAGTCCGATCCGAGGGATCGGACTGCACTGCTTGCTCAATTCTTGCTTTGCGCAACCGAAGCGTGACATCGTGAAGGAAGTTAATCGACTCGCCCCGCAAAGCTGATGGATCTTGCGCCTCAGGGACGTAGGCATAGTACCGGACAAGCCGAATTGGAAGGGCCCGGAGTGTCTGCGAAAGCAGCGTGGATTTACCCGAACCGGGTGGGCCAAACACGCCAATATATCCCCCGGGGAGCTTCATCAGTAGTTTCGCCTTGACCTCATCCACGGTGCTTTGGATTGGTCGATAAAAGAACGGTGGGCCTGGGAATCTATGCTTACTACGATACTTGTAGCGTTGCGTCCAACCCAACCGTCTCAAGAGCTTCTCTCGGTCAAGTTCAATATCGCGCTCTGCTCCGGCCGCTGTTCTGAAGAGCAGATCACACAGGGCTAATATATCTGCACTTTCCTTCGGAAGAGATGTTTGAAAATCGAGTGAGCAATCCAACACAAAAGCAGTGAACTCGTCCGCTGAAAGACCACTTGCGCTTCGGATTTCTTCCCACACAGGTGCCCACTTATCTTCCAAATTTACTTTGGTGCGTCGCTGTGCTGGACGCCAGGCTTGTTCGATGAATGCAAAAAAGTGGGAGGGGGTTGGAAGAGAGTCTTCCCCTGGCATCTTGGCGTTTGCAGATTTAGAGGGTGTTGCGTTTGTGACAAGATGGACAACAATTCGGTGACGCGGATACATCTCTCCTAACCGCTGCCAGCCATCTGCAAGTTGCGCAATTAGCGGAGGCTTTTCATCTGAGCTGTGTACCAAGCCGCGAAGTGTGACTGTTCCCGGATATTGCTCCCATTTCACCTGATAACCATCAACACGAGCGGTACTTGCAATTTGGAGGTCATCCACGCGACCGGCTTCAGGATCGACCACTCGGATCCATTCCATATCTCCACTCTGTAGTGCATCAAGAATTAGCGATGCACCCACCAAGTACTGGGCTCTGTATCCACTTGCAGCTCGTCGCTCACCTTCTGCTGGTTTTGTACTCACTCGCTCTACCCTTCCCGATCTTTGCTCAACTGAGTGCCGCTTGGAAGATCAAGTACCAGATGTTCTTTGCATCTAATCTCTGCATCTCGGTCATCATTCCGACCGCTTCACTGCCTCAACCCGATCTGCCTCGTCGAGTTGCGTGTAGATCGCCATAAGCCACTACTAGCAAGGCGTTTTCAGAAAAATAATTCTCCCACCTGCTCCCGCTGGATCGTCAGATCCAGCAGCTAAACGAGTCATATTCGGTCTATTTCGCCCACTTTTGGCCTGGATCGCCAGATCCAGGCCGAGCGAAATGGGAAGTTTTAAAGGGTCTACGCGGATTCGAGGGGTAGAAAGCGACAAATGTTGGGATCGCTTTAATTACTCCCCATATCTGGTTATAGAACATTGATACCCGCTAGATATAGAGGGTGCAGAAGGCTATTCGATTCATAGACTTTTTTACCCCTCGAATCCGCGTAGAGCCGTTTTAAATTCTGTAATCGCCCAAATCACCCTCTACACTGACTTGAACAGATGACCTTCATTATGCCAGCGGTGCAGGTGGAGCGCTGGGACGGATCATTCTCGTCCACGGAACAGGCATCGCCGCCTGGACTGTTATGGGCACCTACATCGCGACGATGGACAACACGCCAGCGGAATGGATCTCTCTGGTCCGGCAGGCGGTGACCACTGTCTCTTCTCACTCCAACCCCGGCAGCCCCCAACCACGCACCATCTCGGTGACGGCGGCGCGGGTGGCCTCAGCGCCGAAGCCCCAGGCCAGCAGCGCGAAATAGTCTCCCCAAGCGTTCGCGCCGAAGGATGCGTTGGCGACGTAGAGCTCACCGAAGCCCGCGCCGGCCAGCATAGCCACGGCGATCCCGTAACTGACCCAGGTGAACCACCGCAGACGCTGGTCCGCGTTGTCTGTCTCTTTATCGGTGATCTCGCGAGCCGACGGCGGCGGCGCAAGCAACTCCAGCACCCTCGCCCCCAGACCGCGCGTGGTCGATTCCAACGGGCCTTTAACCACGCCACGATATCGCGGAGCCTGCTGGACCAACTCGCCGATAGCTTTCTCCAATTCCTTCTGCAGCGTCTCGTAAGCCTGCTCATCTTTGGGATCCAGGTCTTGCAGTCCACGCTGGAAGGCCTGCGCCTTGAGCCTCCATTGCTCGGCCTGGTCGGCCGGCAGCCGGTTGCGAAACTCGTTGAGCTCGTCCAGTTGCCCCTGGAGCCGGACGTAGCGGTTGAGCTGTTGAGCGACCTCGTCCAAGCGCTCACACAGTTTGTGCGGCCCCGCCATATCGGGCGCCTCGCGCAGCGTATCCTCCAGGTCCCGCCGCAAGGTCTGGATGTGCGGGACGTCGGGCTCATCCTGGAGCCGCTGAACCAGTTCAGCGTGATACGCCAATTGGGCCAGCCAGTCGTCGCGGCCCTTGCGCCAGCGGGTCCAGGTTGCCTTGGCCTTCTTCACGGCCTGCTCCGCCTCCTCCCAGTTTTCGGTCTGCAGTGCCGCTTCCACGTCCACCAGATGGGCCTCAATCCGGGCCTGGAACGGCTCGGCCAGCTCGGCGTCGCCGCGCATCTGGGCGCGCAGTTGGCCCACGCGCGTGAGCACTCGGTCGCGCGGGCGGCCTTGGGCGCGGTAGGCCGAGACCGCCCCGCCCAACCCCACGCCAACGACCAGCGCCAGCAGCGGTGGGAACCAGTGATCGCGGACGGTGACGGTCAGCGGGACGGTCAACGCGCCAGCGTGATAATGCACCAGCAGTTTGCCCCGGAACTCGCCGCTGGGCACGCCATGCAGGTCGACGGTCAGCGGGACGGTGAGCGGGGCATTGCTCGTGATCTCATCTGAAGTCAGCTCTACCTGAATCGCGCTCGCTGGCAGCACAGTCTCACCGTCGGCGCGGTGCAAGTCGAGCGGGATGATCTGCAGATCGGTGATGGGATCGGTGGCCTGTAGAAGCACCATGCGCGTCTCGACGGCGCCGCGCGTGCCCGCGATGGTGATTTGATCCGGCGTCGGCGTGACGCCGCCCTGTGCATCGACGCCCGCGATCAACAGCGATCCTAACAGCGTTGCGAGCAATCCCACAGCGCATAGCTTCAGCTTGTTCATCGTTACTCCTCCTCCCTTTGTAACACCCAACGGCGCATCAGTTCGACCGTGAAGCGCCAGCGACCATCTTCCTCTTCTTCGACGACATCGTGGCGCGCCAGTGTCTTCAGAGCACCCTCTACCTCTACGAGCGAGAGTTCAGTTCGCCGAGCGATTATCTCTACCGGTAGTCCGGTCCTGGTTCGGGCCAGCACTCTCAGAATAGCAGTCTGCCCCGAGGGTTCGCTGGTCTCCGCTTGCCTCCAGACGCCAGTGAAGTAAGCATCCCCGTCGCGGTAGAACTCGGACGCGGCGACGACCGCCTCGACATCCACCAAAGTCAAGCGCTTCTCAAGTCCAAACGAAATAGGAAAAGCTCCTGGAAAGGTTAATCCGACATCCATGCCTTCCTCAAATGCCCGGCGATTGTAACGAGTCACCAACCCGTGGCAGATCAGTTGCACGAGGTACGATTGGCCGTTGGTGAGGGCGACGATGCGCTCGACGGCGTCCTGATCATAGTCCAGCGAAAAGTCGAGGCTGGGCTGGGTGATCAGCCGCCGGGCCGCCTCGGGGGCGAGGAAGCTGACTGGGATGCCGAGCACGCTCCCGTAGAGAGGATGCCAATAGTCGTGGGTCATCTCCTGGAGGGTGTGCAGCCCGGCAAAGGCCATCACGAACCAGGGATAGGTCTGGATCAAGCCGCGCCAGAAATCGAGCAGGCGCGGCTCCAGCTTGCCGTCGGCGATCAGCCACTCGATCAGCTCGAACTCGTCCACGGTGACGATGAAGCGGCGCTCCCCCCGCGCCTGGTCAAGCCGCTTGAGGAAGCGGTCGAAGGCGGTGGTGGGGTTGTGGTCCAGGAACCGGTCCTCGCCTGGCTCGGCCAGCCGCCCGGCGGTGTCCGTCTCCTGGAGGATTTGGGCGTCGTACAACGCCAGCGCCAGGTTGTAGAGCAGCTCGCCGGTGCTGCTCACCAGCCCCACTCGTTGCATGTTAAAATCCACGACCAGGGTGCGGGTCCCAAAGCGGGCGCCGGCGCCCAGATTGTGCAGGATAGATGACTTTCCCATCCGCCGGTGTCCGTAGAGCACGACCGAGGGTTTCTGCCCCGCCCCGCTCCATAGCTCCTCCAGGCGGCGCAGGATGTCCTCTCGACCGACGAAGATCTCACCGATGACCGGGTTGCCGGCGACGTAGGGGTTGGCGACGGGGCCGGCCTGCTCGATCCGCCCCACCGCGCCGCCGACCTCACTGACCAGCCGCCGCCACTGGCGGATGATACGCCGCAGGATCGTTCGTTCTGGCGCCATCACCGCCGCCTGGACCATCTCGTCCAGGTCGTCGAGAGCGTCGGTGGCGCGGGCCAGGGCGGCCAGTTGGTTGACCCGGCTGGTGGCGTCCTGGTAGGTGGCGATCTCCTCCCCGACCTGGCGCAGGCCATCCAGCGCGGCCAGGACAGTGGGGCGGATACCCTCGTCAGAAACCAGGTTTTTGGTAAAAACCTGGTTTCTTGCGGCGGCGCGCAGCTCGGACAGATCGGCGCAGGAGAGGAAGGCGGCCATGGCCTGGAACGTACGGGCGATCTCCTCGCCGCCGGGATAGTCGGTCAGGCCGGTGTAGACGTCGGCGTAGGCCGCGAGGTCAAAGCCGTCCGCCGCCGCCACCGCCTCCTCGTCCAACAGCTCGTAGAGCATGCCGGCGAAGCGGGTCAGGGGGGTCTGGCGGCGGTCGCGAAGTGGCCAGGTCAGCGCCCAGACCAAGCGTTCAGTCAGGCGGCTAGGCCAATCGCTGCCATAGTCCACCCACCGCCCGTCCAGTTCGCCCAGAAGCAACCGCCGGACAGATGGAAGGTGTTCCCAATCCTCTCTTCTCACTGGCGCAAAGATGTAGGCTTGCAAATCAGGGCAAACGATCAAGGTATATAGAAATCGTACTGATGAATGGTTGTGCAGATAGGTTTGCGATGCACGTTGGGCAGCCCAGCGTTGGAAGGGATTGGCGGCCACTTGGGCTAGGAAGCGTAATCCACGTGTCGCATCGCTCTGCAACTGTCGAGTCAGCGCGCGCGACGTCCCCATCATGGGCAAAGTGGCCAGTTCATCCCACTTCAGAGGATGTCTTTCCCCCCTGGATGCATTGGACGCATCCAGGAGGGCTATGACAAGTTGGAATGGATAGAAGGCAGCCCGTAGGACCCCCATCTCCGTGGTGAGACCAAATAACATAATACTCAAATACCCACCCCCAAAGCTTAACGCTGTGCCAACTGTTGCACCGCTTGTCACAGTCCCTGCCACGCCGAATGTCACAGTGAGCGCCGTGCCCAATGCCACAGCAAATGTCAAGGTTGCCAAATAACTTGCTACTCCGATCATCTCAATGTTCAATAGACTGCCTGTGCCACCCACGACGCCCAACGTGATACCACCTGTGACGCCGCCTAATGCGCTCAACGCCACTCCACCGGCCAATCCCAGTGCCGTACCGCCCACGGCAGCGAATGTGATGCCGATCAGCACACTGACTGACAAGCCACGGACCCAATCCAACCAGCTTATGGTTAACGTATTCTGGCCCCACACACTTGCCAACAGCAAGGGCAATCCAATCAACACGGAAAGCGACAGGATCACACCGGGGATCATCA
Source organism: uncultured Hyphomicrobiaceae bacterium (assembly GCA_964474225.1). Classification (GTDB taxonomy): domain Bacteria; phylum Pseudomonadota; class Alphaproteobacteria; order Rhizobiales; family Rhodomicrobiaceae; genus Dichotomicrobium. The sequence goes on along the minus strand of CAYYSM010000031.1, from coordinate 2,583 downwards.
GGTAAAGGTTGCGATAGGCCGGGACGCGCCACGTGCGGAATATGTCCAGCCCTGGCCCGGCGCGGTATAGTTCAGGATTCGCTTGATAGAGGTAACACTTGAGCGCGGTAGGCCGAAAGTAGACCCAGTAGGCCAGCAGGAAATAGTGGCGCAGGTTGAGCGGATTCAGGCATTCGGGCAGTTCGCCGGGATAGGTGGGGAATCGGGGCATTATGCACCTCGCTTGGCGTTGTACAGGTCAGCGGCGGCGCGCTGCAACCGGGCCGGATGACCGCCAGTCTTTTCAAGTAGCGTCGTGATCTCTTGCTCGGTGAAGATCACGCCAGTATCATAGAGTCGGTCGTTGATGAAGGCGCGTGTGATTTTGGGCGAAAACGATCCCAAATCTATTGGACGGCAGATGCCCGCCAGGGGCGAGTCCAACTCCGGCGAATCAGGGAAGAGCGCGCTCAGCGGGGAGCGGCTGGCGATCACCAGCCGGATCGGCATGGAGGGGCCGTCGGCCAACCCACGCAATTGGCTGCGCAACCGCTCGGTGAATCCCTCCCAGGACATTTTCTCGATCTCGTCCAGGCAGAGCACGTAGCGCCGGCCCCGCAGGGCGCGGTGCAGTTGGTAGCCCCGGCAGGTCTCGATTCCCAGCGCGTCGCACAGCGCCTCGTAGAAACCGTCCTCGCTGTCCACCCACTGCATGCTCAGGTAGCCGAATGCCTCCTCTGGCAGGCCCATCCGCTCCGGCCCCAGCGCGCAGATCATCGAGAGGAGCGAGGACTTGCCCACCTGGCTCTCCCCAACCAGCGAGAGGTTGGCGCCCTTGGTCAGCTCCTCGAAGATCTGGCGCAAGAGATCCTCCCGGTCGAAGAAGCGGTCCGGAGCGACGATGCGGCCCACGTCGCCGAAGGGATTGGGGGCGATTGGATTGCCGGCGGGTTCCACAATGCTGGGAGCGTTACCCCGATAGTCGGCCAGGATGATGTCGCCCAGCCCTTCCACGCGGGCGGTTGGCTCTTGCAGCAGCCCGCCGTGTTCGACGTTCCAGCGCCGCAGGCCATCCAGGACGTGGGCGCTGAGGTCGCCGACGGTGACGAAGCGCTTGTCTTTCCGGTCGGCCTGGCCGCTCAGTCCCTCTAGCAGGTAGTAGGTAAAGACGCCGTGTTCTTTCTCCGCCCACTCTTGAGCGATCTGCTGGGCGGTGCTGGCGGCGATGAGGGCGAATCCCTCGGCCATCTCGTGGACGTTGCGGATGAACTCGGGGTCGGCCAGGTCGCGCCCGACCTCGACGCCGGTGTGGCAGGCGTCTAAGGTGAGCGCCAGCCGGCGGGCATCGCTCCCGCGCATCACCTGCTCCACCTCGGCCAGGGGCAGGGCCTTGCGGGCCAACGTCGGGGCGCGGGTCTCTCGGGTGACGAGCACGGCCCGCCCATCCACCAGCTTGCCGTGGCAGGCGACGTGCACCCAGATCAGGTCGTCCGGCCCAGCGACCTGGCACAGGCGGGTCAACTCGGCCTCGACGTTGTCGCGGGTGGGGAGCAGCCGTTCTTCGGATGCGTCGTCGTGCAGCGCGACGACGGTGTAGCCCAGCGTTTTCAGGGCCGATTCCAGCGCTAGCACGTCGTTGACGCAGAACTTGAGCGGGGGGAAGGCGGGATCGACGTATCGGTTCACGCCGACCAGCAGCGCCCAGCGGTTCTGGATCGGTCCCGGTGGCTTCTGGGAAGCGGCCGTGGGTGAGGGGTTGCCACGCATGCGGCTACCGGAATGACTTTCCCCCGATGGGAGGGTGTCCAGGCGTGACTCCAGTTCGGCCACCTGGCGGCGTTTCTCCTCCAATTCGATCTGAAGATGGGTAGGAACCGTGAGATGGGTATAACCCGCGGCCTGCTCTTCCAGGATCGCCAGCGCGCGGTGGGCCATCCGCAGCGTTCGATCTGAAGATTCGTTCGTGCTATTGCTGGCGGGCGGCTGCACCACCTGCGCGCCGTCGCCGATGGCAATCCCTTCGGCGTGGTTGATGTGGGTGATGTAGGATGTCTCGCGGTTGTCCTGTCGCCTGTCCTGATGTTCATCCTGCTGTCCCATGACTTACCTCCCGATGATCCCAAACCGAACGGGCCAGAGCCAAACTGTGTTACGTCAAATCACCAAGTACTCGTAGCGCTTTGCTTGGTGTCTGGCGCACGTCTATTCAGATGAAATAGCGGCACCCACCAGAGTTAGTATACCACAAAACGTTGATTTTGGGGCGGCGTGATGTTTGCAAAAGCTATCCAGTTTCGTGAATCTTTGACACTTTTCGTGATGATTGATAGACAATATCACCCTGGCGCCGGCGCAACAAACTCAAGTCAAACGAGTACACCGCCGGCGGGCGACGCTGATCCACATCCAGCGTACCGATGTAGCCCAACGTCGTCTTCGTGTTGGCGTGCCCCAGATTCTGCTGGATCGCTATCACGTTCACCCCCGATTCATACAAGCGCCGGGCGTAGGTGCGCCGTAGGTCGTGAGGCTTGACGTGTACCAGGTCGCCGTTGATCGCCACCGGATACCGCTCCAGGATGTACTGGATGGCCCTGACGCTCA
>CAYYSM010000030.1:0-14097 GCA_964474225.1 uncultured Hyphomicrobiaceae bacterium | reverse complement strand
GCCCTTCAGCGCGAAGGTGCCATAATCGATCCGAAGCTTGCGGCTTACGCCGTTCTCGTAGAGCCGGAACGACAACTGATAGCTTGGCAAGCCGTCACTGGCGGCGCCCGCCTCGAAATAGCTTATGGACACCGGCCAGGAGCGCAGATCCGCCAACCTGTCACGTCCCGGCATGTCGCGCGCATTTTCTGTCCCCGGTGAGATCGCTTCGCCGATAAAGGTCGTCGTGGCGAAAAGCTTGTCGCCGGTTTCCGAGCCGTCATAGACGTTCGTTTGTATCACCCGCTCGCCCGCGCGCGCCGCGTCTAATATTTTGAGCGAGAATTGCGTCGGGAACTTGGCCTCCTCCTGGATGCGCAATTGCTGATCGCGTGGCGTTTCCAGGGTGACAGTGATCGGACCGTCTGGCGTCTCGCGTTTCGCTTGCCCTTTCAGATTGTCGGTGAGCTGATTGTTGAGGTATTGCGAAGACGAGAAGCGAAACTGCTCACCCGCACTATCCTCCCAGGTGGTCGAGCGGATGTCGCTGACGACCTCAACCCCTTCGGCATCCACGATGCGCGTGACCATCCGGTTTTCGAGCGTGTAACCGGTGCAGGCCGAACCGGAAATGTCGAAAACCATACGCCCTTCAACGCCGGCGATGTTCTTCGCCGCGTCGCTCTCGTCGAGCTGCATCTCGTAGATTGCGCGGTGCGGCGCGAATGGCATCCCCGGCGCCGTGGCCTGTGCTGACCAGGTCGTGACAAGTGTGGCAACCGTCACGAAAGCCACGCCCGCGACCTTGCCGATATTCGCTTCACAAGAGCGCATGATTCTGTTTCCTGATCTCATAAGTTGAAATATACAGGGCAAGCCTGAACGTACCAATGACGAAATCGCGTGGTTGAACATCGAGGGGGAAACAATGCCCGGTATTGTGGACGAAAAGTTGCGCGAACTCGGCATTACGCTGCCGCCGGCCCCGGCGCCTGCGGCGAATTATGCGCCTTACGCAATGGCGAGCGGCCTCTTGTTCGTTGCCGGGCAGCTTCCCAAGGACGAATCAGGCCTCGCTTACGCCGGGAAGCTGGGTCAGGACGTGAGCTTGGAAGACGGACAGGCGGCTGCGCGGCTGTGCGCGCTCAACATTCTGGCTCAGGCCAAGGCGGCGCTGGGCGATCTGGACCGGATCACGCTGTGCCTGCGGCTCAACGGCTTCGTCAACAGCGCGCCGGACTTCACCGATCAGCCTTCGGTCATCAATGGCGCATCCGACCTGATGGGCCAGGTGCTCGGCACTTCCGGCGTGCATTCGCGCATCGCGGTGGGCTGCGCCAGCCTGCCGATGGGCGCGGCGGTCGAGGTGGATGCGGTCTTCGCGGTGTCGCCAGCCTGAATGACCGCGCGGCCCGACTGGCTGCTGCAGCCGATCGCGCATCGCGGGCTCCATGACGCGGCGCGCGGTGTCATCGAGAACACGCCGTCGGCCTTCGAGGCGGCGCTGCGCGCGGGCTACGCCATCGAGACGGACCTGCGCGCGGCCGGCTGCGGCACGCCTATGGTGTTTCACGACGCGACGCTGGAGCGGCTGACGCATGGCGCGGGGCCGGTCGGCGGGCAGGATGCCGGGGCGCTGGGTGCGGTCCGGTTTCACGAGACGCCGGACCGGATGCCGACGCTCGCCGCGCTGCTGGAGCAGGTCGACGGGCGGGTGCCCCTGTTCCTTGAGGTCAAGAGCGACTTCACGGATCAGACCGCCTTCGCTGAGCGCATTGCCGCCGATCTGCGCGGGTATGATGGGCCGGTCGCGCTGATGTCGTTCGACCCCCGGCTGCTCGGCGCTTTCCGCGATCTCGCGCCGCAGATCCCGCGCGGGCTGGGCGCAACCCGTATCCGTCCGGGCGATTTGCCGCAGGCGGGCGCGCTCCGGCGCATCGCGCTCACCCATCTGCTTTTCATCGCTGCCGCGCGGCCCCACTTTATTTGCTGCGAGCACACGGCGCTGGGTCTGCTCGGGCCGCTGCTCGCGCGTCGTGCCGCCCGGCTGCCAGTCATCGCATGGACGATCCGCACGCCCATGGAGGCCGCCCGCGCCCTGCGCCGCGCCGGCGCGATCATATTCGAAGGCTTCACGCCCTGAAAGGGTGACGGAGACATTGCATGGGAGACAGCGAGCCGCTGAAGGTCGAGGTCACAGGCGCGATCGCCGACGTGCCCGCCGCCGATTGGGACGCCTGCGCCAACCCCGATCCGGCCACCTACAACCCCTTCGTCTCGCATGCCTTCCTCAAAGCGCTGGAGGACAGCGGCTGCGTGCGCGCGGAAACGGGCTGGGCGCCGCGCCACCTGCTGCTGCGCGATGCCTCGGGCGCGCTCCTGGGCGCGATGCCGCTCTACCTCAAGGGCCACAGCATGGGCGAATACGTCTTCGACTATGCCTGGGCCGACGCCTATGAGCGCGCGGGCGGCGAATATTACCCCAAGCTGCAATCCTCCGTGCCGTTCACGCCCGTGACCGGCCGCCGGCTGCTGACGCCGGATGGCGCGCCGGGCTGGCGCGGCGAGGCGCTGCTGAACGCGGCGATCCAGCTGACCGACAAGAACGCTCTGTCCTCGCTGCATCTGACCTTCGTGCCGGACAACGAGTGGGAGCACGGTGGGCAGCTCGGCCTGTTGCAGCGGACCGGCCAGCAGTTCCACTGGCATAACGACGGCTATCAGAGCTTTGACGACTTCCTCGCCGCACTCGCGTCGCGCAAGCGTAAGGCGCTGCGCAAGGAGCGGCGCGAGGCCATATCGCCAGGCATCGAGATCGAGTGGCTGACCGGCAGCGACATCACCGAGGCGCACTGGGACGACTTCTTCGCGTTCTACATCGACACCAGCAACCGCAAATGGGGCCGCCCTTACCTCAACCGCGACTTTTTCAGCCGCGTGCATGAGGCGCTGCCGGAAAGCGTCGCGCTGTGCATCGCGCGGCGCGCCGGGCGCGCCATCGCCGGGGCGTTGAATTTCATCGGCGGGGATGCGCTCTACGGCCGCTATTGGGGCGCGATCGAGCATCACCCCTTCCTGCATTTCGAGCTTTGCTATTATCAGGCGATCGAGCTGGCGATTGCGCGCGGGCTGCCGCGCGTCGAAGCTGGCGCGCAGGGCGAGCACAAGCTGGCGCGCGGCTACGTCCCGCAGACGACTTACAGCCTGCATTATCTCGCGCATCCGGGGCTGGCGGACGCGGTTGAGCGGTTTCTGGAGCGCGAGCGGGAAATGGTGGCGCAGGACAACGAACTGCTCTCCGAGGCAACGCCGTTCAAGCGCGGTGACCCCGGCCAAGGCGGCGCTTGACCCTTGCCGGCGGGCGTCGTTAAATCCGCCGCGACGCGCCGAACGCTTGCACACGAGGATTGCGCGATGAGCGAACAGCCGCCGGCCTACGATCCCGACAATATCTTCGCGAAGATCCTGCGCGGCGAGATGCCGTGCTTCAAAGTGTATGAAGACGAGCACACGCTCGCCTTCCTCGACATCATGCCCCGCACGGACGGACACACGCTGATCATCCCGAAGGCGCCGTCGCGCACGCTGCTGGACGCCGAGCCGGAGGCCTTGCACCAAGCGATCTCGACCTGCCAGAAGATCGCGCAGGCCGCGCAGAAGGCGTTCGACGCGGACGGCATCCTGCTCCAGCAGTCATCGGAAAGCGCGGCGGGGCAGGTGATCTTCCACCTGCATTTTCACATCATGCCGCGCTGGGACGGCGTCGATCTGCGCCCGCCGGGACAAAAGGCGGATGACTCGGTGCTGCAAGAGCACGCTCAGCGTATCCGCGACGCGCTCGCCGCGCTATAAGCGGTCTGGCGGACTGCCTCTCACCAAAAGGCCGGGCCAGGGCGGCCCGGCCCTTTTTCGTTACGCCGGCTTGCGGAACAGCTGGATGCCCCAGGCCAGATGGCCCTGATCAGCGGCTTTCACCCAGTTCTCCAGTCCAACGGCCATCTTGTCGAGATACTGCGCCGACGCGCCGTTCTCTCGCAGCTTGTCATAGTTCGCCAACAGTTCCTCGCGCACGCGGGCATAGTGGTTGCGCAGATGCGCGGTCAGCTCGTCCTGACGCAGCGCCTCGAAGCCCAGCGCCTCGGCGGCCTCCCGGTAGAACCGCAGCGAGCCGAGGCTGGAAAGCTGGAGACGGTCGTAAACCGGCTGGAGCGCGGCTGGGTCAGCGTCATCGGCCTGCATCGGGTCGGTGAAGACGAAATATCCGCCCGGCTTCAGCACCCGCCAGACCTCGGCCAGCACCTTGGCCCGCTGATCCGAATGCAGGATCGCGTCCTGGCTCCAGACCACGTCATAGCTCGCGTCCGGCTCGGGAATATCCTCGAAGACGCCGTGGACCACGCGGATCTTGCCGGCCAGCCCGGCCTGGCGCGTCTTGGAACGGTTGTAGTCGTTCTGCGTCTCGGAAATGTTCAGGCAGGTCGCCTCGCAGCCATGCGCCTTGCAGACCCGGCGCATCGAGCCGCCATAGCCCGCGCCGATGTCGAGAATGCGCGTGGACGGGCCGAGATCGGGCACGACGGCCGCCATCCGGTCGACCGTGGCGTCGCTCGCTGTGCGGATGTCCCCGGTGTCCTCATAGACGCCGATATGCAGGTCCTCGCCGCCCCAGATGGTGGAGTAAAAGGTGTCGGCGTCGTCGCTGTCATAGTAGTCCTCGGCGACGTCGCGGACATCTGTGGTGCCCTCTTCGCGGGTGCCGCCGCCCCAGCGGAGCAGATGCAGCGTGGATTTCTCGGCGACGTGGATGAAGAAATCCGGCTCGTTCTCGGCGTAGGTCTCCTGAAAGTCGCCGTAGATGCGCACGCGCTGGAAGCCGGCCTCGTTGAGCAGCCGGCGCACATAGTTCTTGCGGATCGGGCAGAGGTTCAGGGTGTATTCCGAGCCGTCGGGGAAGCTATAGAGCATCCGCACCAGCCCCTCGTCGATGTGGCTCGGCTCCGCGCTGACCTTGTCGCCGCAATAGTAGAACTTGTGCTTCGAGGAAAAGCCCTCATCCAGCATCGCGTCGTAATTGCGCTGGTCGAGGATCAGGATGCCGTCGTGTTTGAGCGCGGCGTAGAATTCGGCGAGTGCGCGCCGGCGGTCGGCCTCGTCATGCAGATGGGTGAAGGAGTTGCCGAGACAGATGATCGCGTCGTATTTGCCCTGAATGTCGCGGTTGAGCCAGCGCCAGTCGGCCTGCACGGTTTTGAGGATCAGCCCGCGTGACTGGCCATTCTCGAACGCCTTGGCGAGCATCGCGGCCGAGCCGTCCGCGGTGGTGACGTTGAAACCGGCCTCGGTAAGGCGCACCGAGTGAAAGCCGGTGCCGGCGGCAACATCGAGCACCGTCTCCTTGCCGCGGGCGCGCAGCACGTCGATGAAGAACTGGCCCTCGCTTTCCGCGCGGGCCGTCCAGTCGATCAGCTCGTCCCACTTTTCCACGAAGCTCATGACATACTCGCCGCGATAGAGGTCGGTCTGGCGGTCGGCGAGCGGATCGTCCCCGTAGGTTTGCCGGTCCAGGCTCAGTTCCGCATTCGTGCTCTTGAGGGCTGCTCGCGCCATTCCATGACCTCCTGTCAATGTTTGCGGTGGCCGCCCCGCGGTGGCGCGCCGACTGGCGCTGGTGCGTGCGAGGCGCGTTTCGGGCCGGCGAAGAGGCGAGCCGCTCGGCTGGCGGTCTGCCGTCGTTAAGCGCCTGGATGCGCTCGCCGGCTGCGGCCGCGTCCGGTGATGGCGCGGCGGTTAACGTCAGGCAGGATAAAGTTCCACTTGCGACATCACAAGGCCGAAAAGCGACATTCGGTCTCGCCGGGTTGACGGAACGGCGCTAGGCCATTGAGTGGGCTCGCCAAATTCAGATTATGAAAAATTCATGGCCGGCCTCATTTTCGCTGATCCGCGCCGAAATCAAGCCGCTAAATTGCGCTCATATCGGATAGACGATGAGAGCTTTGGTCCAATCACTATATTTCCAGATATCCAGAGTTGCGGCGGCCCTCGCATCCTGAAGCGAGAAATAATTTGTGGGCGAGCATGTTTCACTTTCGCACAGCTTGAAGCGCCGGAGATGATCGCCGCTTCGCCACGCTGCGCACCGCATCCGAACGCGACAGGCGTGACGCCCGCCAGACTGGCCAAATCCTTGTTGCTTTGTTACCGAGGACACCCCAAATTAGCAGAGGGGAACGCACGCGACAGCGCCGATTCGCGGGATGGCGGCCATGACGAACACGGCTCTCGACGACCAGTTCAAGTTCGGCGATGCCCACCACAAGGCGGGCGCGCGCACCAAGATGGCGATTCGCCGATTGAACTTCTGGTACGGCGAAACGCAGGCGCTGCGGGATATCAACCTCGACATTTACGAGCATGAGATCACGGCCTTCATTGGCCCGTCCGGCTGCGGCAAGACCACGCTCTTGCGCTGTCTCAACCGGATGAACGACGTCATCCCGGACATCCGCGTCGAGGGCGAGGTGCTGCTGGATGGGGAGGATGTTTACGCACCGGGCACCGACCCCGTCATCCTGCGCCAGCGCTTCGGCTGGGTCGCGCAGAAGCCAAACCCCTTCCCGCGATCGGTCTACGACAATGTCGCGTATGGCGTGCGCATTCGCGGGCTGACGAACACGCGCGAGGAGCTGGACGCGCTAGTGAAGCAAAGCCTTGAGCGCGCCGGCCTGTGGGATGAGGTCAAGGACCGGCTGCCCGAGCCCGGCACCGATCTGTCCGGCGGGCAGCAGCAGCGGCTTTGCCTTGCGCGCGCGATCGCGACCAGCCCCGAGGTGATCCTGATGGACGAGCCGGCTTCCGCGCTGGACCCGCTCGCCACCGCGCGCCTGGAAGAACTCCTCGACAATCTGCGCCACGACTACACCGTCGTCATCATCACCCACAATCTGCAGCAGGCCGCCCGCGTGTCCCAGCGCGCGGCGTTCTTTCATCTCGGCCGGCTGATCGAAGTGGGCGACACCGAAGAGATGTTCATGCGCCCGTCGAACCAGATGACGCAGGACTATATCACCGGCCGGTTCGGTTAAGCCCGCGCGGTGAACGCGCTGATGCGCGGCGCGATCTCGCGGCGCACGGCATCCCCGTGAAAGGTCGAGAAGTGCCCGCCCCCCGGCAACACGTATCGCTCATGCCGCGCCGCCGGCAGACGCGGACAAAGCGTGTGCGCCGCCGCCCCCTGGCCCGGCGCGGCGATGTCGTCATGCGCCGCCTCGACCGTCATCAGCGCGGTCTGTTCGATCGCCGCGAGATCGACGGGCTGACCGTCCCAGACCAGCGCATTCCGCGCCATGGCGCGCTCGTGAAAGACGATGCGTGCATTATCGAGGAACCACGCGCCCGGCAGGTCCATGACCGAGGTCAAGGCATCGAGGAATGGAAAGCGCACCGGGTCGGCCCCGTCGTCGCGCCGCAGCTTCTCGACCAGCAGGCCGTTCTGCATAAGGTGCCGCGAGAGATAGGTCATCAGCGCGCCGAGTTGGTACTGCGCCGGATAGACGCGCCGGCCTGCACCGGCGTACCCGGCAGGCACCTCGGCCAGCGCATGGCGCTCGAACCACTGGAGCCGCCGCGCGCGAATGAGGCGCACGACATTGGTCGGATTGGCGGTCGGGTCTACAGGCGCGGCCATCAGCACGGCCGAGCGCGGCAGCGCCTCCCCGGCCTGCGCCATCACGGCTGCGGCCGAGAACGCCGAGATCGCGCCCTGACAGATGCCGACGACGTGAACATCCCCGCCCAGATAGCGGATCGCCGCGAGGGTCTCGGCGATATCGCTGTCGAGCGTGAAGCGCCCCTCGGCCGCCGGTATGTGACGCGCATTGATCCATTCCAGGACGTGCACGTCATGATCCGGCAGCAGCGCCAAAATGAGATCGCGGAACAGAAACGGGAAATGCCCCGACAGCGGCGGCACCAGCAGGAGCTTGCGCGCGGGCGCGGGGCTTTCGCGGGCGAAATGCGTCAGCACGCAGAACGGGTTGCGGTAAAGGTCGTGCTGGACGATGGGCGCGCGCGACCTGCCGGATTGCACGGCGTCGATGCCGAAAGCGCGGCGTGCCGGCTGGGCCGCCCCGCGCCAGAGACCGTTGCTGCTCCCTGCTGGGCACATGACCTGCGCGCCCTGCTGAAACCGCGCGGGACGCGGAAAACGCCCCGGCACGGCGATCGCACCCGGACGTCAGCTTAGGCACGGCAAACGGCGCGCGCCTTGATGGAAGATAACGCGCGCCGCGGAAAGGCTCAGACGTGGCACGTAGGGGCCGTTAGGTCCGCTGGCCCATGCCGATTTGTTCCTCATATCGACGGGCGCTCATCGCCAGCGCGATATAGGCCACGCCCGAGGCGATCAGGTTGATGCCGACCAGCAGACCGATCGCCCAGGCAGCAGAGCTGGGGAAGCGGCCAAGGATCATCAGCCCGATAACCACCCCGAGAATGCCCGCGAACAGCACCCAGCCCCAGCCCTCATGCGGGCGCATGCGGAAGGACGAGACGATTTCCAGCACGCCCTGAATGATGAAGGTGAAGGCGAGCAGAAGGGTCAGCGTGAGTATCCCGGTGAGCGGGAAGAAGGCCAGCCAGATGCCGACGATGGCAAAGAGGATACCGACGATCAGTTCGAGGAAGAAGTCGGTCCAGCGTGTCGTTGAGAACGAAAAAATGATCTGCGAAAGGCCCGCGATCAGCAGCACCCAGCCGATCATGATCTTGACGACGATGGCCGTGGTCAGCGGATAAACGAGCGCCACAACCCCGATCAACGTCATGATGATCCCGAAGATCATGATCGAGGTGCGGTTTTCCTGGATGGTGTGCTTGAGGCTTTCCGATCCAGCAGGCGACATGCCCTGTCTCAGTTGTTCCGCCATGATGCGTCTCCATGCGATTGCGCGGTTGTCGTGCGGCGCGGCACGAATGGCTGGACAGCATGCCCATCCGCCCTTGCGCCGCGCCTGTAAATCTCCTCGCGCGCGCCCTCTCCCGGGGAGCGCGACCCAATCGCAGTATAGAGAACTCGCAGACGTCATCGGCGCTGATCTGTGTCCATGAATAATATTGTCTTATGTACATCTCTTGTTAACGGCGGATTGATTTGATTTTTATTTATTGACCATTGTTAATCGAGAGTCGGCACAAGGGGACGATCCTCTGGCGATAACGCTTGTCCAGCGGGAGCAGGCGTGATGCGCCCAGCCGCCGCGACCGCAAAACTCTGCAAGGAGATTCAGAGATGACTCGCAGCACGTCCCTCCTGGCCGTCATTTGCTGGATATTGCTCGGCCTTGGCCTGACCCAAGGCGCTGGTGCACAGGAGCTTGGCGAGAAAGCCCGACAACTCGGAGAAAACGTCCGCCAAGCCTGCAGCAAGGACGCGCAGACCTTCTGTTCGCGGGTCACCCCTGGCAATGGCCGGCTGGTGGCGTGCTTCTATGCGCATGAGGACAAGATCTCGCCCGGCTGCGACATGGCCATCCTCGAAGCGGGCGACAAGCTGGCATGGTTCGTCGATGAGGTGCGTACAGCCGTCACCTCCTGCGCGGCCGACATCCGCGAAACCTGCCGTGGCATGACGCCCGGCGAAGGCCGGATTTTTCAGTGCCTGCGCGATAATCAGGGCGAATTGAGTCAGGGGTGCAGGCGCGTGGTCAATCGCGTGGCCGCGCGGCTCGCCGCGCGCTGAAGATCCCGCGGGGACCCGATTGCCCGCAGCGTTCGCGCCCTTCGGGCGTCAGTTCGGCATCACGCGGAGTCGGAGGCGCCAGAGCCAGCGAGCGGCGGGGTCACGTCGGCAAAGGCGAAGATTTCCTCCTGCTGAGCGCGCGAAAATTGCGCGCGCCGCGCAAGGGCGACCACGCGGCCGAGCTGCTCGGTGATCGCCTCCTCCTGATGCAGATAACAGGCCGTCCCGCGCAATTGGCTCAGCACCTCCGCGAGCTTGCTCAGGATGATGGCCTGGTCCTGCCCTGCCTTGATGATCGGGTCAAAGGCGAGAGACAGAATCCCCTCGAACGGCTCGGGCATGTGGATGATGCGCGCCTTGCCGTCGCCGTCGCGCGTCACGCGCTGTTCCGTCTCCCGCGCCATCAGCACGCGCATGCCATCGGCCAGCCGGTCGATGCAGGCGGCCGCGGTGTACGGATCGTTGATGCCCGGCGACAGCGCGCGCAGCGCGACTTCGAGCAGCGCCTTCAGATCGAACTCGACGGAGGCTTGCGGGGTGCGCCGCCAACCAACCGAAAGCTGGCCGCGGAACTTGCTGAGCGTGTCGTCCGCGATCTCGTCGTCGCCGTCCGGCGCGGCGGTCAGCAGCGGATGGCCCGCCAGAACGAACGCGCCGGGGCGCTCCTCGACGCGGACCACCAGATCATGCTCGCGCGCCAGCCGGCACATGGCCTCGGCATCGAAGCGCAGAAGATAGCCGCTTTTTTGCAGCGCGACCTCGAAGCAGTTTCCCTCGGCAAATCGGCGCAAAAGCTCTTCGCGCTCGCCATCATCGGCGAAGGCGTCCTCGGCGCGCCCGCGCGACACGAAGGTCTCTGCCGCCTTGCGGAAATCGCTGCCGAGTTCGGCGACGAGCACGTCGGCCTGAATGCGCGTCGCGATGTGATGGATGAAATGGATCACCATGCCCAGCGCCACCACAGACAGCGCCACGGCCGCGACCACCGCCAGCCCCGGCACCTGACCGTCGATGACCTCGTTGTCCAGCCGGGTCAGCACAACGAGCGCAAACAGGAAGGTCGCGACGAAAAGGCCGAGGACGATCTGCGTCGGCCGGTCATCCATGAAGCGCAACAGGAGGCGCGGCCCAAGCTGCTGAGAGACCATCGTCAGGGCGACGAGCGTGAGCGAGAACACCAGCGACGCGACGGTGATCATTGACCCGGCGATGGTGGAAAGCAGCAGGCGCGCGCTTTCGACCGGCATCCGCAGAGAGGGCACATAGCCTTCCAGCGGGCTCCGGCGTATCCAGAGATCGGCCTCGACGATGAAGAAGGCGCCGAGGATCGCCAGCAGCGAGAGCAGGGCCGGGATAAACCAGAAGTTCGAGCGGACGACAAAGATGAATTGGGAAATTTTCAGGCGCATGAACGGGTTCCCTCTAAGGCGGACGACCGCTTGCCACGGCCCCGCCGTTCACGAGCCGGAAATCCGCAAGCCGATGCCAGTTTCGCGCGGGATCAGTCGCGGCCCTGAATGGCCCCGCTGGCGCGCAGCGCCGCAATCTGCTGGTCGTCCAGCCCGAGCGTGTCGCGCAGCACCTCGTCGGTATGCTCGCCGAGGAGCGGCGGCGTATGACGATACGTCACCGGAGTATCGCTCATCTTAAGCGGATTACCGATAAGATCGACTTTTCCACCTGGCGCTTTTTCGTGCGTCATGGTGATGCGCATTTCGCGGGCTTGCGTCTGGGGGTCGGCGAACACCTCCGACAGCGTGTTGACCGGGCCGCAGGGCACCGCGACCTCTTCGAGCATCGCGATCCAGTCCTGCGCCGGGCGCGTGGCGGTGATCGCTTCGATCAACGGCACAAGCGTCTTCCGGTTCCGCACTCGGTCGACATTCTTGGCAAAGCGCGGGTCCGCCGCCCATTCGGGCCTGCCCATGACCTCGCACATACGCGCGAATTGCCCGTCGTTGCCGACCGCGATGATGAAGTGGCCGTCCGAGGCCGGGAAGGTGTCATAGGGCACGATATGCGGATGCCCGTTGCCCAGCCGCTCCGGGTTTTCGCCGCTGACGAGATAGGCCAGCCCCTGGTTGATGAGCCAGGCGATCTGACTGTCATACAGCGCGAGGTCGATATATTGCCCCTTGCCGGTCTCCCGGCGCGCATGGAGCGCGGCGAGGATGGCCGAGGTAGCGTACATGCCGGTCATCACGTCGGCGATGCCCACGCCCACCTTGGTCGGGCGGCCGCCCTCTTGGTCCGGGAACCCGGTAATGCTGCAGATGCCGCCCATGCCCTGGATCAGGAAGTCATAGCCCACCCGTTGGCGATACGGCCCGGTCTGGCCGAAGCCGGTGATCGAGCAGTAGATCAGGGCGGGATTGATCGCGGCCACGCTCTCGTAATCCAGCCCGTAGCGCGCCAACCCGCCGACCTTGAAGTTCTCGCAGAGAATGTCGCTGTTCCCGGCGAGGTCCCTGATAAGCGCCTGGCCCGCGTCGGTCGCGATGTCGATCGCTACGGAACGCTTGTTGCGGTTGGCGCACAGGTAATAGGCGCTTTCGCCGCTATCGTCGCCGCCGAGGAAAGGCGGCCCCCAGCCGCGCGTGTCATCGCCCTTGCCGGGGCGCTCGATCTTGATGACGTCCGCGCCCAGATCGCCCATGAGCTGGGTGCAGGTCGGGCCGGCGAGGATGCGCGTCAGGTCAAGCACGCGCAGCCCGGCGAGCGGGCCGCGGGCGGCTGCGGCGTCTGGTGTGGTAGCGGCTTCGGCCATTGAAATCCCGGCTTTTGGCGTCTCGGCATCGGCTCACAAGACATAGCCAAGACGGTGCATCGGTTTGTTCTAGCCACAGATGCGGCTGAAATAAACAATGCCGGCGATCAACGCCAAACACGATCGCGCCAACGCGCCTTGGGCTGGCGCGCAATGACCTGGCAGAGTAGGGTAGGGGAATGGCAAGCGGTTTCTGGACACACAACACCGGCGCGGACGAAGTGAGCGGAGAGACCCTCGCCCAGCGTCACACACGCCTAGAGATCGCCACGCATGGGGCCGGCTTTACGGACATCACCAACAACGTCGGCCACTGGCTGAGTGAGATCGGCGCATCCCAGGGCCTGCTCACGGCGTTCATCGCGCACACCTCCGCCTCGCTCATCATTCAGGAAAATGCCGATCCGTCCGTGCAGAGCGACCTGCTGAGCGCGCTGGAAAAGCTCGCTCCGCGCGACGCGCCCTACCGCCACGCCGCCGAAGGTCCGGACGACATGCCCGCCCACATCAAGGCGATGCTGAACTCGGTCAGCCTGTCGATCCCGGTGGTCGGTGGCAGCATGGCGCTTGGCACCTGGCAGGGCGTCTACGTCCTGGAGCACCGCGATAATCCGCATCGCCGCCGCGTCGATCTGCAATTTATCGGCACAGTCGGCGGCTGACTCGCGCATACGTTGTGGAAAAGCGGGTGCGGCCGGCGAACAACGCTGGGCGTCCCTTTGACAGTAACGTTAATGTAACGCTGAGGCTGATTTCGCCATTGTATTGGATAGGTTGGCGTCCGGGCACTGAGTTGAGGGACCACGCCGTTCGTCAGGCGTGTATTGCGTATAGAGCGAATGATGCAGCGTATTCTTCTGGCCGAAGACGACGAATCCATGCGCCGGTTTCTCACGCGCGCGCTTGAACGGGCCGGCTATGAGGTGCGCGCCTTCTGCGACGGCTCTCAGGCGTATAAATGCCTGAGACGCGAGCCCTTCACGCTTCTGTTGACGGACATCGTGATGCCGGAGATGGACGGCATCGAATTGGCCCGCCGCGCCGCCGATCTGGACCCCGACCTGAAGATCATGTTCATCACCGGCTTCGCGGCCGTGGCGCTGCACCCCGAATCCACCGCGCCGCGCAACGCCAAGATCCTCTCCAAGCCCATCCACCTGCGCCACCTCGTTGACGAGGTCGACCGTCTGCTCGCGGCATAGCCAAGGCTAGCCGCGCATGCGCCGCGCCTCGGCCCGCCGCTCTACCGGCTACGGTCTTCGCGGATCATGTCGGAGGCCTTCTCCGCGATCATGATCGTCGGAGCGTTGGTGTTGCCAGAGGTGATGACCGGCATGATCGAGGCGTCGACCACGCGCAGCCGATCCAGCCCGCGCACGCGCAGCCGCTCATCGACGACCGCCATCGGGTCCGGTCCCATCTTGCAGGTGCCGACCGGGTGATAGATGGTCTGCGAGATGTGACGCGCGGCCTCCAGCAGTTGCTCATCGCTTTGCGCCGCATCTCCCGGCAGCGTTTCGCGGACGACAAACGGCTGCATCGCTTTGGTTCCGGCGAGATCGCGGCCCACGCGCATCCCCGCCACCGCCGTCTCGCGGTCGAGCGGCGTGTC
>CAYYSM010000029.1:0-14223 GCA_964474225.1 uncultured Hyphomicrobiaceae bacterium | reverse complement strand
GCGGGACGTCGGGATCGGCCAGGAAGCCGTCGGGTAGGAGGCGTGCCGGACGCCGACCGGTGACGCGGCCCAATACACGGCGGACCTCGTCGCCGACTTTCGTCTCGTAGTAGACGAATTCGCCGACCTTGACCGTCTGAGTTCGGTCCGGGCAGCCAGGTAGTCGGGGAAGAAGACAAGGCAATGTCGTCGTCACCGTCATATTCGAGGCACGGTTCTGCAGCGGGTGGGGACCTCGGATCGTTTTCGCTCCAGGCGGCGGTTCAGTTGATCGAGGATGTCAGACATCTCTGCTCGTGGGGTCTAGATTTTGGCCACAAGAAAAATGATTAGCAGAAGTCAGTTACCCCCAGCTTCGGCTACACAAGCTCATACCAGATTTGCCGATCATCCTTCGGATCTCGATGCATAATATAGCGCTGGTCAATAACGCGCTGGCGATACCCGATGGCTGCTTGGATGCACAACTTTATCTCTTCAGGACTGAAGCTGGATTCGTCCTTTTTAGGGAAGAGGAGTTTCAACAACCCACTGGTAAGCTTCTTCACACTTTTCTCGTCTCTGATCGTCACATTTTTAAGTGTGACGTTCTGATCTATTATGTACTGGTAATCTCGTTGCTCTCGTAGGCCGTGGAGAACCTCACAGAAGTAGTCAGCGGCAAATCCGTAGTAGTTTGAAAGGTGCTCATCTGATCCCTTGATCACGGCTAACTGCCAGCCGGGCACAAAACCGGCTAGGCGGTCAAAGAACGCTTTGTGTTGCATTGCCTCTGGCAACAGCTGAAAACAGGGGAGTTTGTCGAAGTCGTCTTCCAAACCCTCAGGTAAGTTGCCAACCAAGATCACAGACGCCCCACTGGGAATCTCCATTCCCAGACGATCGTATTTGCCGCTCTCCATGAATTTCAGCAGTTTGTTCACTATTTCTTTGGGCATCCCCCTCCCAACCTTGTCGATCTCATCGAAAACAACTGTGTCATAAAGTGCCAGTATGCCTGCAGTTCGTGTGTTGGCGTTGTAGAAGAGAGCAGCGGGGGAAATTACACTGCCAGAGATCACCCTTGCATAAGCTGATATCTTGTCAAATGTATAAGTCTTGCCCGTACCTGGTGGCCCCAATTCAAGCATATGGGTATTCATCTCAACCATGGGGATAAGTCGAGAGATTATTAGCACCCGCTTATCAGAGGTATAGGAATATGGGTTTAGGCCCACGCTGCTAACTAGGACCTTGATCCACTCTTCGGTGGTGAACTCTGGGCGACCTTCAATGTAACTGCTCAGACTGAAATTCGAGAGTTGGAACGGCTTGAAGTTGACCAGATGAATCTCTTTGTTCTCTGGAATATATTTTAGTACACCACGACCCCAAACACCATCAGTAAGCAGACGCGGATGAGCCTCTAGAATGTCTCGGTAGACATAGGCATCACGAATCCCCAGACTAGGAATGTTTACCTTATGTGTTTGGCTCTCAGTCCGAGCAAGAGAAACTTCCACTTTGAATCGGTCAATCAGCTTATACTCACCAGTGTGAATCAGTCTGTCTTTAACCAAGTTTTTCTGCTTACGCTCTGGCATGTGGAGACGAAGCTGCTCATTTATCTGCCGAATACCCTCTTCAACGTCGTCATCTCGACAAAACATGGCAATGAGATATTCAGCCACAAAACGAGGCAGCTTGGTCGCCTCAAGGTGTTGAGCAATTGACTTGTTGACGACAGCTCCAGGGTAAACCCTTTCCAGTTTTTCACTCCACGAATCACTAGGCATCCTTGTCTCCTAATCTCAGAACAGTTCTCGTTTGGTCTCTAGCTCCATTTGTTCACGTCGGCTTATAGCAATGTCAGCCAGGTATCGTTTCTTGCACTCCATTTCTTCCGACAATCCGACGCTGTACTGCAATACCACGGAGAGCGCAACTTCCCCCGATTGCCTTGGATTGACTGGCACTTCAGTTGTCACAGTAGCACCTGCAAGGACTGGTTCCATCTTGAATTCCCGAACTCGCAACTCCGGAATAGAGAGATTCCCTGTTAGTTCACCGTCGTTGTCATTGCCAATGCTGACCAGAACCGTGGAGGTCTGTTCTTTTCTAAGCTCGTCCAATCCGGTAAGAAGTATGGTGGGAACGATCAAGCGCCTTTCCTCGCTGTATCTTAGAGTGGCAAGCGGTACAATGGTTTCGTAGAGTGAGAAGCCGCCATGGACATAAAGACCATTACCTCTGCGCAAGTAACCCATGTTCCGAGGTGAAAGCCAGGCGACAATATGGCGACCTTTTTTGTCCTGTCGGGGCAAACCATATTCTGAAGCTTGCTCTCCCCATATAACGTGCCAATCATCTTTGTGAGCTCTATAGAACGCCTTCACTTGCTGCTTTACAGCTTCAGCATCTTCTACATCCTTAATTAAGACAACCCGACCCACTCGACCATGCCGCTTTATGTAGAGGTCTGGTTCAGTATACGACTTAAGTGCGGTGGGCAAGGATTTCTGCTCAGACCATCTAGTGTAAGCACAACCATGATCGGCGGTCACAACCAACCTGAGGTTGCTGGAATCGAGATGAGCATTTTGGCTGATTTCATCAGCGAGCGTTTCGACTAGTAAACGCAGGCTCGTCGAGATAGTTTCTTGAAGAACCTCGTCTTCGCTCTCGTGGTGGGCAGCTCTGTCAATACTCGTGTAAATCACCACGTAGTGGCGCGCTGGGAGGCTTAATGCCTCCTTTATGTCGTCTGTTGTTCCATTGACATAGACGTATTGATGAGGAAGATGCCTTATTCTTCTATTCGTTGTGGATTTGATTTCTCGGAGTTGATCAGCATAGCCAAGTACTCTTGCTGCCAGCAGTGCTTCCTCGTCAGGGTCTACGTCCACACCATAAATGTCATCCAAGAAATCAATCAACTGCAATAGCGGAAATTTACCAAGAGCCGCCCGACGCGAGACACTGGTCACTGTAGGCAACATCGCCAATCCTACTGAATCGCCAGAATCTATCTGATAACCACTCTCTGCCAGATGACGAGCCAGGCGCTGCCACCAATCCCAACGTAGCCCATCGACCACCAAAAGGATGACAGTTTCAGGAACCTCTGCAATGTCAGTCGCCAGTTGAACTGCCTGAGTAACCATTCTTGCTTGACTCGGGTCGTCCAGATATTCTGGGAACTTGTTCAACAGCCAGTCGCCGTACTTGTTATTCAGCACCTTGTTGAGATAAACGAATTCATCTTTCAAGTAGTCGACCTCGCCCTCAAGTCCCGATGGGCAATCTCTCTGCAACCTATAGAGTATGCGCTCACATTGCATCATAGAGGTGCAAGTTCTCCACCATTTGTCCATCACTGTGGGCTTTACGGAGCGTAGCCTGTGCAGTGTACAAGCCAGATTCACGAAATCATCCACCCACTCCCGATAATCATCAACTGGGATTGCTTCTTGAACAAGAAGCAAGTCGAACTTTTCAGAAACGAGACTCGAAGATGTGTAGTATGCCTTTGGGTCGAATTTCCCGGTTTCATAGTCGTCAACTAGACTATCGCAAAGGCGGCGAACAACACTTTGGTATTCACTGGGGAAAAAGCCATTCATGCGGTCAATATATTGATCGAGCTCATTTTCAGGGTTCAATTCGTCCAATTCTCGCCGGATAAGTCTGTCTATTTCCTGCACCAATGTGTTCAACCGCCCATCTGTGTACAGCCGAGTAGTCAGTCGCTCCAATACAGATCTACTTCTCGCAGAAAGCTCCGGCTTTATCCACGTTCCCACCAAATCACCGGATAGGTTAGTGATCAGAAACCTGATATGCCCTGCCCCATACTGTTGAAGTAAGGAACGAGCGACGAGTTGCATAGCTGCTTGCCTGCCGGTTCCATCCGACATACGTTTAAGCAAGAGTTCAATCAATTCGCCAGGGGCTCCATCTGGATGAGCCTGGTTCCATTTCCCTATTCTTTCTTCTACAACTTGCATCAGGTAATCATCCGCAAATAGACGCTCCATCTCCCCCGTCAGCAGAAAGTCGAACCAATCTATCATCCAGTTTTCGTCGCCAAGCATATTGGTTCGGAGCCACACTTCGCAGTCGGTTACCTTTTCCAACGCACAGTCAATTAGCCACTCCTCATCCCATTCATAGATCTCCGTATCGTCTGCGGGGAGATCTGAAACGGAATGAATCCCCCAAGCCAGAAGTCGTTCGTTTGTAATATCTTCAGACAAGGGATCTCGGAGTACCGTCTGGATTGAGGGACGCGGCGATGTGTCTCGATAGTTCACCAAATGGGCGGGCCAGGCCCGAATGTCCTGAAAACCATAGAGCAAGCTGTGTCTCCGCACAACGATAGTCAAGGGAAGTGAAACACTATCGTCTCCTGCCTTCAAGCGCTCAATCAAGAGGCGTACGGCACTGTACTCGGCAGCATTACTTACCTTGTGCTTGTCAGTGCCGATAACAACCACTGAGTAGGGATCGAACACTATGTTGATCAAGATAGCCCGTTCATCAGCCATGCCTCACAAACTTCTCCTTCTTGACATTTGCCAACCAGCGGCTAACTTTATCGCGGAGTTCTGGGTAGCTGTACTCGGCCAACCCCTGGCCGTGCAGAAATTGTGTAAATGAGCTGGCTAGATCATCTACACACACCCTGACTGGCGGGGGGGGCGGCGGTTGATAGCCCTGGAATCTTTGAACTAGCTCGACCAGTCGAGTTGCCATTCCAAGCAACCTTTGTACGACTTCTTCGCTTTCCAAACCTTGCCCCTCTTGTCGCATTATTCCAGTGAAATCTTGCCATAATTGCCGGCTCGCTGATTCCTCTTCCTCGACAAGATATCGTCGGAATTCGTCTTCCTCGTCAAGCGATATTAAACGCTCCAAGCATTCTTGAGTGGAAGCTTGCAAGGTCTTGGTCAAAGCATTCGATTGTTGGCGTAACGCCTTAGATTCCTTCTCGCTATCGCCCTTAGCAGAAAAAGCCTCACATTTAGGACAAGTCACGGCAGGGAATCCTGGTTGCTGCCCTACTTCATGCGCTGTGGTGCGTACATTGTTGATTTGGCTTTCAAAGTAACTCGTCGTTCTTAGTCCAAATTGATCATTTAAGGGATTGAGGCGTTGCAGTAAAGAATATACAGGCGAGCTCAAAACATCCTCACCGAAAGCATCTCTCAACTGCATTATGATGTCGTGCTCAGTTTGATGTTCTTGTACGTAGCCATCCCAAAAAGCATATGTGCTAGTCACGAAAGATTGGCGGGCCTGTTTATCGAAGATGGTCTCCCGGCATTGGGTAAGCTTCTCAGCAGCATCCTTCGCTTCCTCTATATGACGCGGTGCAATCTCGTTTTCCGTAACCCGTCGGATTGACTTAAGGGCCTCAATGCAATCTAGTATCTGCTCCTTCCCGCTTTCATTGTCCTTGAGAAAGCTCACACAAGCGTCATCGACGGCTTGGAAGCGGTAAAAAGCAACGTTGGGATCATCCTCTGGATCACCAACTTCCCCTGGTTTTGGAGGCAATTCTTTGCACAAAGCGAAAACTTGATCATACGCACTACCAGGAACAATGTAGTCTGTCGAAGTAGCGACTTCGGATAGACCTTGCGTGAACTGATCCAGATAAGGAAGCAACAAATCAAGCTCTCCCAGCGCTTCCTGAACTGAGCCCAGTACCTGATTAACATACTTCCGCAAGAATGGGCGGACGTGATTGATCCACAGCTCTTGGTCATCCAAAGCCTTGGGGTCAATGTCCTTGTACCCTGGAAGTTCTATAGCATCTGCTATCATCTTCCAAACCGAGATCATAAAGTTGCGCAAGACCTCCGCGCTTTCCCCGGGAGGTATCACTTCGAATCTCGCGTCTTTCTCCTTCGTGATTAGCTTAGCCAGACCATCCGAGGGCGACGTTTCCACTCGCTTGGTCTTCAAGTCAATGATTGCTCCCTTCTTTAAGGCCAGGTACGTGGAGACATATACCTCTATGAGAAAGTCAGGTAGCCCATACGGGGGAGTTTCTAAGGTATCATAGAGTGTCCTGAAAGGTTGGTTATCTTCGCTGAGTAGATCCATCACTTCGCGCCAAATATCGTAGGCTGGGTCAGTGACATCCGGGGTTGTCAAGGAAGCGATTTGTCCCCCAGCGTATGGCTTCATGCTGACCAAGCCCATAGCAGGCATTCCTTGTCGAATGAAGCGTGAACTGATCGACTGGTCACTATTAGGCAAGGTCTCAGTGCGGTTGGCGATAAGTCCGTTAATCACAGGGTTGATGACTCCACGACCGCTCACCGATTCCATTTTGATACGGGGGAACTGAGGATACAAATCAGTGAAAAGATGTTTCACTGCTTCTTCAAAAATCTGAACGGTCGTTCGACGGCGGCCGATGTAGTACACGTAGTTTGAAGCTTCGAGGAACTCGCTCAAGCTCTCTTCCGCAGCTTCCTCTGCCTTCTGTAGCCTGGAGTTGACAATACGCATCCTTTGCTCGTGTGCTACTACCTCTTCGGACTTCGCGATCTGACGTAGGGCAGCCAGCTTCCGAAAATCCGAAGCGTTGAGCATCATTGTCGATTTGGGCAAGACAACACAAATGCCTGTCTCAGATAGCTTCTTGGCTTGTTCCTCCAACTCCTTCGAAACGCCATCATATCCTTCCGCAAAGCCGGGAACGATGAAAACGAGTTTGGCTTCAGCTTTTCGGGCAGGAGAAATCTCACTGGCTTCTTGCAACCACTTTACGTCGCGCCATTCGTGTTCGAGCGATCGTTTCACAATTACGGTCACCGAGGACGGCGCATTCATCAAGGCTTTTCCCCGGATGCTTCTCAAACTTTCTTTTCTCAATACATCTTTCAGAACCTGATTGGGATTGATCTTATCGCGTTCAGCAATGGCGGCATCTATGTCCCACCCGGCGCCACCGAGGCCGAACCAATACTGCTCTGTTTCGGTGTCATAGTGGATGCTCTGAGGACGAATGGCGCGCAACTTCTCTAGCGCACCTCTCAGTAGTCCGGTGTCGCTGATGTTAAGCGTGTCTGCCAATTGTTCGGCGGTCATACCAGTGACGGCGCCGACTCGCAAATCGGCAACTGTGCTGTTGACGTACTGCATAGCCAGGCACTTGAATGTGCGCATCGCCAATTGATCGCTGCCTACCTCACCCTGGGTAGTGTTGTACGCAACCACGAGACCAACGTCTCGATCTTGATCCATATCCGGCAAGAAATAGTCAAACAATTCGTCGGGCGTGAAGACGTTCACTCGACCATTAGTGAGCAACGAGCGCTCGTCAATTTGAGGCTTGATAACATCTGCAATGAACTGAAAAGCAGTCCTTGTTTCTCGACCCAGTCGAGCGGTGACTCCCCGCAGATAGCGCAAGGTGGCAGGATGCAGAGGGAAATAGGAACTGACAGGCGGCTCTGTACTCTCGTCTCCCAGACGTTCCATCACCCCCTGACGCCAATCGGCAAGCTGTTTCCTTACGGGTGGAATACGCTTCAGTTGGGCAAAGGGCTCTTTTCTAACCTCAAAGATGCGGCCCAGCAACTCGTCGTAGTCGCGGAATATGATATCGTGATCATCGAATCGTCCTCGCATCTTTTGATGATCCTCTCGCTCTTCGGGATCCATACCCTGTTCTCGCATAATCCGATCCAAACTCCGATGCATAGCTCCCACGAAGAGGTAGCGGTTCCGCTCATTATTGCAGAACTCGGCGAAGTTTTCCATTTCTCCCAGTGTGTTGGCCAGAGGATAGTGTTGCATAGATGAAACCAGGTATTGTGTCAGCTCGTCAATAATTACTGCAACGTCGGTGTAGCCCAGTTCTTGGAGTTCCTGTCGGATGCTGAAGAGTGAATTCTTCATATCCAAGCCCACTCGAGAGGGCTCCACCCCTACCACTGCTCGGTATATATCTCGATATATTTGCAACGAGGTAGGACGCAGATCCAACAGACCTTCTCGCAGTTGGGTGATTGTCATATCTTGACGCTCATCCAATTCGTCAGCAAAATGTTTGCCCGCGGGTTTTTCCATGATCCGCGCCAAGTGCTCTGCCGCGCTCGCGTATTCCGATTCAAGGACGATATCCTCCTTTACCTCGCGGGCTGCTTCCAGTAGGTGCTTGATCAGTAATTCCTTGAAAGGGAAGTGGCCTTGTCCCTTGGCGCTGAAATGGACGACCAAATATCTACGGCCTTTCATCTGATTAAAAACCCGAAGCACGTCCGCAAATCCACTGAATTTGGAATAGACTTGAGCCGATCGCTCCTTGCTATCCATAGCATCAAGCATCCCGGCCAGCATTAACAGGAAATAGGTCTTACCGGATCCATACTGAGCGGTGATCAAGTGAGAGCGATATTTGTAGAGGCTACTGAGAGTGGGCTCATGTCCTGGAAACTGACTACCCAGGATATCCACGAACAATTCAGCTAATTCTTCGGTCACAATGTAGTCTGTGATCAGTTGCTCAGAGCGCTCGGGCTCATCTACCCAGACCAGTTCTATTACTGGAGCAAACTGCTTCACCCGGACGACATCGCTGAACGTGGCTTGATTGATGTCCATCTTTAATGCTCCTCCTTACATCATTCTAGAAAACACGATTCCCAAAGCAGTTTCTGCTTGATCTGCAACGGCGGGTACAACTTGCCAATTCTCGGCGATGATCCGGCGATCCTGCGGTGTGAGATTTAAAACGTAGCAGTCTTCTTCGTTCCACCAATTGCTTTTTTCCAGGATGCTCTCACTGAGATAAGGATTCAGTTGGATGATCATAACAGTGGGATAAGGTAGATCGCGTGTGCGCCTCATCGTGCTGAAGAAGTTTTCCAATATACTTGAGCGTTGACCCGCTGCGATAGCTGTCAGAATCGCATCCAAGCCATCTATGAACACGGGGCCGGCAGGCTGCTGGCGGCTATATCTCTGTACCAACTTGGCTACGTCTTCAGGAGCTACTTTAGGCAGACTAGAATACCTCAGTAGTTCAGCAAAGCAATCGGTAGCGATATTGATGTAGCTGCCATCAAACTGTCTAACCACATACTGGGCTAGCCATGTCTTTCCCACGGCCACGGAACCTGCCAGCAACACAGGACGGTAGATGAACGACTCCTTGGTAAGGTATGATCGCATCCTGTCTAACAGGAGTTGCTGCGATTGGGTTGGCTTATCAGGTCTCACCCTAAACCTCCGCTAGAATCATTTCCAGAATATCCTCTGGAGTAATATGGGGATCTCGGCCAATTTGGTCCAAGCCTGCTGCCGTTTCAATCTTTACCAGACCTCGGTCCTCTAACTCCCGCAAAATAGATATCACTTGAAACTTCGTCAGAAAAAAGATACGCCCCACACTGTTGCTTCCCGAGACTATCTGTGAGATGGCTACTTTGGCTGTATTGGGGGGCCAATTAGTGTAAATGATGTAGGCGGCAATAAGGGGAGCAGGGCGTTGAGAATGCAAACTGTACAACTCGGATCTCTCGTTGCTACTTTGGATGGTTCTGAGATCTCCAAGACCTTCAGGCTCTGTAAGACTGTTCAAGGTATTGTTCACTGCCCCTCTAATAGTCTTTCTCTTACCTGACAGCCGATCACTATCGACTAATCCATCGACCAATTCCTCTTTTTCAAATTTTCCTAATTCTCCGTACTGATGTACCAGATAGTCTATGATAGCGTTGTTGCGACAAAGCCAATAGTATATAAGTTGAAGGACTTTCAACCACTTACCAGCCTCGTTCAGGTCGCGTATATGTGGGTAGAAATCAGTCACTGAACGAGCTCCTCTGCCCTCCAAGATATTGGCCATACAACCCCAATCGCTCAGGCTCCTAACTTTGCGCTGCCCCATAGCCAGCTTACGAGCGATATCTTCTCTGGACGCTATCCCTGAATCTCTCAACTCAGCAATACTAAACACCTTGTCAACTTCAAGCTTGAAGCCTTGAAACGCCGATCTCTTTCCCATTGCGTGATATCCTCCTCCTAAGCGATTTATAGCTCATCGCAATACAACTGTAACCTGAGCCTCCCAGATCTGTTGTAACACATACTCGACAGTTCTCGTGGCGACATATCTCATTGTCAATTGCTATGCGTCCACCATCTAGTGAGATAGCCTTATGAGGACACAAGCCTATACATCCCCCACATCCAACGCAATTCAACGCCTTATCAATTTGCTTCTCAACAAGCCGCTGAAATTCCTTGGGTTGCTCATCCGTAGGAATGGTAATCTTAAACTCTTCGCCGTTGACCTTTCCAGCCAGTGTTGTGCTACTTTCGGGGGAGCTTGAACTGAATGATCCATCTGAGCTTGTGTCAATTGGGCAAATAGGCTTCAACAGTTCAGGTAGACTGGACGGTATGCCATCCTCGAAGAAATATAGCAGAGTACTGTTACCATCGGAATATTGACTCGCCGGATATTCTGTTCGTTTTCGCGGTTTGCGCTGTTTCCAATATTCTTGATTCACCCATCCATCAATCCACTCTTTTGAATGATGGGCATATTCTTTCTTTGCATAATCTCCAAGGAAGCCAAGCCATCTTTTCCAGCGTGGAACTTGGTAGTACGAATTCAAATAATCATCATAGTCGGTATTATATGGACACATAAAACAGCCAAGTCTGGCATAACCTCTTCTGTAAAGTGGGTTGAAAGGCAAATCCTTGTAGTATATATACAGCCACACTGCCAAGGAACTCCAGTGAAGAATAGGGCGAGCAGCAACTTGACGGATAAACTTCTCTGATTGAAAGACTCTAGGATATTCACTTCGGCTTCTAGATTCAGCTTTACGGATTCCGTCGAAGCCTAATACATAATCATCCAAGCCACCCCAAAACAGATTTATTGGATAAGCTTTGAAAACAGTACAACACCACCTGAGTATCCTGCTGGGTGGGCCTAGTTCTCCGCTCATTTCAAAGATGTCGTTTGGAGATGCCCGTGTTTCTAAAGAGAGCGAGCGCGCTTTTGAAAAACTCTTAGCATACTGGACTGTTTCATTGTATTCCAACGTTGTGTCGGCGAAAAACAGCGTCACGTCCTCCAACACCTGTTGCACCAGATCTGCTACAACGGTGCTATCCTTGCCCCCAGAAAAGGACACAAAGCACTGCCGTCCCGGATACTGCTTTGCCGTTTTCCTGATGAATCTAATGGCTTCTTTTTCCAGTAGTTCAAGGACAGAGGCATTCGCTTTTACCGCTTTACTGAGATACTCTTCATAATCGTTTCTTTCCAAATCGGACTGGTTGACGCTATTGGCAGGATTCTCTTTCCTTAAAGCAATTTCACCATTTTTCATCGTGAAGAAGAAGAGAGTTTGTCCTCGGTAAATAATCCGTCGCCGGTTGTAAAAAATGTTATAAGGAATCTCAATATGCAGCCTGGCCTCAAGCAAATCTCGCTCTGGCTTGAAGACAGGTCTCATACTAGAGGCTGCATATATTGGCTTCTCACCTTCGCTTTCACAAATGTCGCACTTAGGCTTCTTGCCTACAATTGTGAGCAATGGCACTTCACACCTAGGACACCAATATACTTTTCCACATTGCGGTGGCTCGTTTGGCATACCATTCTCCTCTGTATCACTCAGCGAATTCACTTTTTACTGACCAAAGGTCTTTGAATGGACAATGTGCTCCTGCATCCTTGTGAAGGATTGCATGTCTGTTGTCGAGAATATTCAAACTATCTAGAAAGCCCTTGGCTCTTTGCAAGTCGCGATCTACTACAAACTTAAGCAGCATCACATCCTCAGCTAGACGCGGTATCAATTGGTCGATGTTTCTATCGTCACCTGCCACTTTCTCCAAAAACTTCGCCGCTATCCCATCTCGATATTGGCAAAGCAGGTCATGTATCGACTCTTGGTCGTACCGGCCTGCGAAACGGGGCGTGCATTCGTCAATCCTCAAGCACTCGAAGCAAACATCACTACCATCCTCAATTGCCGTTGGCGACGAAGATGGAATGTCTCCCAGCAACAGCCACCAGACCTCTCGTAGTTCACCACAGTCAATGGCATATCTCACAACGTCAAACATTGATGCTGGTTGAGTTGAGCACTCCGCAATCCAGGAAATGAACTTCTTTATCTCAGGTAGTGAAAGATAGTACTCACGAACGATGGGCAGTACAACGCTGGAGAAAAAAGGTGATTGACAAACTGTCTCGGCCAACCTCATAACATCCGCCCTCGCTGCCTTGCGCCAAGAGTGCTGTAGGCCTGCGATATAGCCTTTATCCAGGTACGTATGGACTGCGCGTTGAATATGCTGAAATCCTTCGGAGAGGCGTATTTCGCTTTTCCCTTTCACCCTAGTTACCATCCGCAAACGTGAGAGTTCTCTGAGGTACTGTCTCCAGTTAGACAAGCGATGAAATGACGAAACATCTACGGCCTCTTCCGTGTCTGGGAGGACGAGGAAAGCGGCTATCAGTTTATATAGCGGCATTTTGTTCAATAGAGAGTTGCAACGTCGTCTGTCTTGGTAGAAAATGGACGTTTGGACAGTACAGATACATTCAACCTTGTCATCGTCAAGTATGCAAACCCCATGTGCTATCAGATCGCTGACAAGTTCTTCGGTCTGGGTATGACTTAAACCATAGGAGGTTCGGATTTCCTTGATCTGACGAGGACTAACTATGCCACTTTGAGTGTACTCTAATATGACACTTTGCTTTACCTTGGATAAAGTAGTCATAAACTCTTCTCAGTCATAGGAAATCCCGGAGCATCCTGCTTCTTGCAGGATGTAGCAATCTCCCTAGAGCTCGCGTCTCGAGTTGGCGAATGCGTTCTCTGGTCACATTGAACTTTTGGCCTATCTCCTCCAGAGTTTGTTCCTGACCGTCATCGAGACCAAAACGCATTTCTACAATCCGACGCTCACGAGAGGTCAGACATCCTAGTGCCTCGTTCAGGTTCCTCTCTAGCGACCTTGCTGAAACGACATTCAAGGGTACACGCGCTGCCTCATCTTCTAAGAAATCCCCCAGAAGATTGCGAAGGCAAAGATCTTTCTCTTGGGCGCATCTAAGCTCCTCTGGATCGAATAATTGTTCTAAACATCGGTATTCATCAGGAAGATCATTGCTCATCACCACATCAAGCGAAAGAGGATTCTGTGCAATCTTCGCTATTTGTCTAGCCTTCTCCGCTGCTTGGCGTAATTTTATCCTCAAAAAAGGTCTGAGTGGCTGATCTGCTACCCTTGCTTTCTCGATAGCCAATTTGTCTTCTTTCTCAAGTAGGCCCATTTCTAACGCTATTTCATTCGAAGTGGGGTCTCGCCCTAGTCTCTCGGTCAGTCGTCCTGATACCAACCTGAAACGTCTCACTGTGTCATACATATGCACAGGGAGACGAATCAATCGCGCTTGGTTGGCAATAGCACGACGGATTTTTTGTCTGATCCACCAAGAGGCATAAGTGCTAAATCGATTGCCCTCTCTATAATCGAATTTTCCAACTGCCTTCATCAACCCCAAATTACCTTCTTGAATCAAGTCCAGAAGTTCTACTCCTTGTCCTTGGTATTTCATTGCCCAGTGTATGACCAGTCGCAGATTTGCTTCAATAAATTGGTTCCTTGCCTTCTCACCTTCTCTAATTTGCTCCTTCAGTCTATCTTTTGAAATACTGTTTACTTCATTTTCATTCAACTTCCAACGTGCTATTTCAGCCTGTTCGATCTTTTTAGCAAGAAAAACCTCTTCCTCGGCGCTAAGTAGAGAGAAATTCCAAGCATTTTGCTGGTAGAGATGAAAAGGATTGATTCCTCTCTCATCTTTTTCTGCCTCAATTTGGTCAACTTGGGGAAGTACCTCCTCGTCGAGTTCTGATAGAGGATCTTCCTCAAGGATCACGATTTCGTGGTCAACACTATAACCAATGAACTGTTCAATGTATCTCTCTGGTAGCTGGCTGATAACTTCTTGTTTGGAAATGAAGCCTCTGGCTGAAGCAGTTTTCACAAGAAAGTGGAAAGCAGGCAGCTCTTGTAGAGGAACGGGAGTTTCTTCGTCAGTGGCGTGCTCGGCTAAACCTGCGCCGGAAGATTTCACATCCTCTTTTGGTGGTTCCTCCATCTCAGCCTTGGTTATTGCCTCATCTCTCTGGAAAATGCCACCAAATAGTTCATCAAAGGCCACAGCCTGTTTATTCTCAC
>CAYYSM010000028.1:0-14274 GCA_964474225.1 uncultured Hyphomicrobiaceae bacterium | reverse complement strand
ATATTCCGGTGCAGCGTCTCGCGGCGCAGGTCGAGGAAGCGATAGCGCAGGCGCGTGTCCTCCGGATAGTCCGGCTCGCCGAACACCGGCAGCGGCAGTTCCTTCGCCTCCGAGAGCACGTCAAGCGCGTCGATGCGGATTTCGACTTCGCCGGTCGGCAGGTCCGGGTTCACGGTGTCATCGGTCCGCGCCACGACCTTGCCGTCGACGCGCACCACCCACTCCGCGCGCAGGTCTTCGGCCAGCTTGAAATGCGCATTCTCCGGCTCGATCACGCATTGCGTGAGACCATAATGGTCGCGCAGGTCGATGAACAGCAGGCCGCCGTGGTCGCGCACGCGATGGACCCAGCCGGACAACCGCACCTGCGTGCCGACATCGCCCTTGCGCAGTTCGCCGCAATTGTGCGTGCGGTACGTGTGCGGCGCGACGCCGTCGCGCAGATCGGGGATGTGCGTGCGGTGCGGTTGTTGGGCGGCGTTGGCCTTGGCGCGCCCCTGCTTGCTGGCTGTCGATTTCGCTTTCGCCTGAGCCATCGGTTCCGTGATCCTTCGCTTGGACGTTTCAAGCCGCGAAAAGCACATGCAAGCGCGGCTTTGTCAAGCGGGCGCTGGGGCGATTCGCTGTCCCCTGAAACGCATCGCCATTGCCGCATCGCTTTCCGCAGAATCGAGACTGCGCCGCCGGCGCAGCCGACGGGGATCCCGCGACAATCGCGGCGCAAACGGGATTTTTGCAACCCGTCTGACGACATCGCCGCCATGCTGCGCTACAACATCTGCATGAAGGATCAACCACCGCGCATCATCACCCAACCCCGCGACTTGGCCGAGCTGTGCGACGCGCTCGCTCAGGCCGATTACATCACCGTCGATACCGAGTTCATGCGCGAATCGACCTACTGGCCGAAGCTATGCCTGATCCAGGTGGCCAGCAGTGAGGTCGAGGCGCTGATCGACCCGCTCGCGAGCGGCGATCTGGAGGCGCAAAAGGCGTTTCTCCGGCCCTTCTTCGCGCTGATGGCCAACGAAACTGTCCTGAAGGTCTTTCACTCCGGCCGGCAGGATATCGAGATCATCTATCACCTCGCAGGCCTGATCCCGAAGCCGGTCTTCGACACGCAGATCGCGGCGATGGTCTGCGGCTTCGGCGAATCGGTCGGCTACGTCTCGCTCGTCAACAAGCTGTGCAAGACCAAGCTCGACAAGACCTCGCGTTTCACCGACTGGAGCCGGCGGCCCTTGAGCCGCAATCAGCTCGACTACGCGCTGGCCGACGTGACGCATCTGCGCGGCGTCTATGAGAAGCTGCAGCGCAAGCTGCGCGCCAACGGCCGCGAGCCGTGGCTGGCCGAGGAAATGGCCGATCTGACCGATCCGGCGAATTACCAGATGAAACCGGAGGATGCCTGGCGGCGCGTCAAGCTCAAGGTCCGGACGCAGCGCCAACTCGCTGTGCTGATGGAAGTGGCGGCATGGCGCGAGCGGTTGGCGCAGGAGGTTGATCAGCCGCGCCCACGCATCCTCAAGGACGACGCCATCAACGACCTGGCGATCCAGGCCCCGCAGTCCGTGGAGGAGATGTCGCGGCTGCGCACGATCAGCGAGGGCTTCGCCCGGTCGGCGCGTGGGCAGGACATCCTCGCGGCGGTGGCCCGCGGGCTGGAACGTGATCTGGAGGATGTGCCGGAGGTCAAGCGCGGCGAGCCGATGTCGGCCGAAGCACAGGCCGTCGCCGATCTCCTGCGCGTGCTGCTGAAGGCCGTCGCCGCGCGCAACGACGTGGCCCCGCGCCTAATCGCCACGAGCGACGATCTCGACAAGATCGCGATGGACAGCGAGGCGGATGTGCACGCGCTGCACGGTTGGCGGCGCGACTTGTTCGGCGAGCAGGCTCTGGCGCTCAAGGCCGGGCGGCTGACGCTCGGCATCGAGAACGGCCAGGTCACGCCCTTTTCCTGCGCTCCGGCGGCGG
The DNA here is from genome assembly GCA_964474225.1 of uncultured Hyphomicrobiaceae bacterium. GTDB lineage: Bacteria > Pseudomonadota > Alphaproteobacteria > Rhizobiales > Rhodomicrobiaceae > Dichotomicrobium. The sequence goes on along the minus strand of CAYYSM010000028.1, from coordinate 12,300 downwards.
ATGCGGAACGGCCCCAGCGCGCGCGGGGCTAACGGACCGTGGCAAACTACCGGTCATCCAGCGCCGGAGAGAACAGCGTGACGCCCTCTGGCTGCGGAACGTCGGGCGCGTAGACGACGCGCTCGCCCTCAACCCACGCCGCGCCACTGGCGACGAGCCGCACCGCCCAGGGGTACAGCCGATGCTCCGCGCGCAGCACCCGCGCGGCCAGCGCCTCGGCGTCGTCGCCCGGCAGGACAGGCACAGCCGCCTGCGCCACAATCGGCCCCTCATCCATCTCCGCGCGCACGAAATGCACCGTGCAGCCGCTGATGCGCACGCCCGCCGCGATCGCGCGCTCATGCGTGTCGAGGCCGCGGAAGGCGGGCAGCAGCGAGGGGTGGATGTTGAGCTGGCGGTCGCGCCAGGCTTCGACGAAGTCGGGCGTCAGCAGCCGCATGAAGCCCGCATTGCAGACCAGATCGACGCCCGCGGCGCGCAGTGCGTCGTCCAGCGCGAGTTCGAACGCGGCGCGGCTGGCGAACTTCTTGTGGTCGATGACCTGCGCGGGGATGCCCCCCTCGTTGGCGAATTGCAGGCCTGGTGCCGCGGGGCGGTTCGAGATGACGACGGCGATCTCGGCCGGGTACTCGGACGCATGGCATGCCGCGATCAGCGCGGCGAGGTTGCTGCCGCGCCCGGAGATCAGCACGCCGAGTTTCTTGCGCGCGCTCATGCCGGCCACGCGATCTCGCCGGTGAAGCGGATCGGAGCGTCCGTGCGCGGGGTGATCCGCCCGATCACGTAAGGCGCTTCGCCTTCGCTGCGCAGCGACTCCATCACCCGCTCGGCTTCGGCTTGCGCTGCGATCACCGCCATGCCCACCCCGCAGTTGAAGGTGCGCAGCATCTCCGCATCGCTCACGCCTGCGCGGGCGAGCCAGCCGAACACGGCTTGCGGCTTGAGCGTGGTCAGGTCAATCTCGGCCGCCAGCCCGTCGGGCAGAACGCGCGGCAGGTTTTCTGTCAGCCCGCCGCCAGTGATATGCGCAAGCGCCTTGATCTGCGCCAGCGCGGCTCGCATCGGGCGCACATAGATGCGCGTCGGAGTAAGCAGCGCCGCGCCAAGCGTCATCTCCGGCGCGAACGGCGCGGGCGCGGCCCAGTCCAGCCCGGCCTCCGCCGCGATGCGCCGCACCAGCGAGAAGCCGTTGGCATGGACGCCGGAGGACGGCAGCGCGATCACCACGTCGCCCTCGGCCAGATCGGCGCGCGGCAGCACCGCCCCGCGTTCCACCGCGCCGACCGCAAAGCCGGCCAGGTCATAATCCTCGCGCGCGTACAGGCCCGGCATCTCCGCCGTTTCGCCGCCGATCAGCGCCGCGCCGGCCTCCTTGCAGCCCTTAGCGATGCCCGCGATCACCCGTTCCGCCACGTCCGGGTCCAGCGCGCCGCAAGCGAAATAATCGAGGAAGAACAGGGGCGTGGCGCCCTGCACGATCAGATCGTTGACGCACATCGCCACCAGATCGACCCCGATGCCGTCATGCTGGCCGGCTTCGATCGCGATCTTCAGCTTTGTGCCGACCCCGTCGGTGGCGGCGACAAGAATCGGGTCCGTGAAACCGGCCGCGCCGATGTCGAACAGCCCGCCGAAGCCGCCGAGATCGGCCTCCGCGCCGGGCCGCGCGGTGGCGGCGGCGAGCGGCTTGATCGCGCGCACCAGCCGTTCGGCGGCGTTGATATCCACGCCAGCCTGTTCGTAGGTCAGGCTCTTTTGGGGAGGCTTATCCGACATGCGCTCTCTTCCGGTTGCCCGCCTTCTGACTTGCGCGGGCGAGGGCGCGCGGTCAAGCGCCGCATAGCCGCGTCATGGCTTTCGCGCGCATTTCCGCCCGACTCATTGCCGATAACGTGGCAAATTGGTAAGTCAGCGGCCACACAACCCGTGCGCGCCCGAAAAGTCGAGGGATAATGCCGAAATACGCTCTGTTGCTCTGCTGCTGTCTGCTGGCGGGCTATGCGCCCGCTGCGGCCCAGGCCTCGGTCTACACCGTGGCGAAGATCGCCGTGAATACACAGGCCAGCGATGCCGTCACCGCCAAGGAGCAGGCGATCCGCGAGGGTAGCCAGCGCGCCTTTCGCCAACTGCTCTGGCGGATGGTGGCGTTCAAGGCGCATGACCGGCTGCCGGAGCTGAGCGACGCGGCCATCGACGGGATGCTCGACGGCTTCGTTGTGCGCGAGGAGCGGTTTTCCAGCACCCGCTATATCGCCATCCTCGATTTCACCTTCGAGGCCGGGAAGGTCCGCGATCTGCTCAATCGCATCGGTCTGCCGCATACGGATCAGCAGTCGCCGCCGGTAACGCTCCTGCCCGTCGCGCAGGGCGATGTTGGCGAAGATTGGCGCGCAGCATGGGGCGCGCTTGATCTGCGAAATGGCCTCGCGCCGCTGGAGATGGCGCCGGCCGGAGCCGCCATGCTGCCGGCTGGTATGGATGTGACCCCGCGGGCCGTCGAGGCGCTGCAAAGCCGGCTTGGCGCCCAGCGTCTGGTGCTCGCGGCGGCGGCGTTCGACAGCGCGGGCAATCGCCTGAGGGTGGCGCTGCGCGGCGAAGACGCGGTCGGGCGGTTCGCCTTTACGCAGAGCTTCCGCGTCTATGGCGGCGACGTGGCGAGCGCTGCGGCGCGGGCGGCGCAGATTGCGCATATGGCGCTGGAGGCGCGCTGGCGGCTTACCTCGCTCAAGACCCAGGGCGCGCTGGATGGCCCGGCAGAACTTCAGACCATCAATCTCACGGCAGCGTTCGACAGCCTGCCCGCCTGGCAGGACATGCGCGCGACGATTACAGGGATTTCCGGTGTGCAGGATGTGGAAGTCAAGTCGCTGTTCGCCGGGGGCGCGGAACTCGTGCTATCTTTTCCAGGCGGGGCGGAGCGCTTCGCAAAGGCGGCCGCGGCGCGCGGGCTGAGCCTGGATCAGCAGCAGGGCGAACTGATCCTGCGCCGGCCATGAGCCTTCGCGCCGTCCGTGACAGGCCGGAGTTGGCGAGGGTGCCGTGTATCTGCCGAACCTCATTACGGTCACGCGGGTCTTGCTTGTTCCCGTTGTCATCTGGCTGATCATTCACGGCGCGCACACCGCCGCCTTCGCGCTGTTCGTGCTGGCGGGCGTGAGCGATGCCGTCGACGGCTTTCTCGCGCGCACCTACGACTGGCGCACGGAACTGGGCGCCTATCTCGACCCGCTTGCCGACAAGCTGCTCCTCGTCGCCATCTACTTTACGTTGGGGCTGCTCGGGCACATGCCGGCCTGGATCGTGATCGCGGTGGTCAGCCGGGATGTTCTGATCGTCGGCGCGGTGATCCTCTCCTGGATGGTGGACCGGCCGGTCGAGATGCGCCCCTCGATGGTCAGTAAGGCGAACACGGTCGGCCAGATCGTGCTGGCGGGCGTGGTCCTCGCTTATCTTGGCTTCGCCCAGAGGCTGGAGCCTGTTGTCACCCCGCTGACATGGGTCGTCGGCATCCTGACGCTGCTGTCCGCGGGCGTTTATCTGGCGCGCTGGCTACGCCATATGGCGTATTATGACGCGCTGGAAGATTAGCGCGGCTAACGAGAGCGTTCGTGTCATGGCAAGCGAAGCGGCTGGAAAACGCACGGCACAGTTGGCGCTGGACCTGCCGCATGTGCCCGCGCTCGACGCCGATGACTTCATGCTCAGCGATTGCAACGCCGAGGCGATGCGCCTGATCGCAAGCTGGCCGGATTGGAGCGCGCGCTGCGCCCTGATCGCCGGACCGGCCGGGGCGGGCAAGAGCCATCTGGTCAATGTCTGGCGCGAACGTAGCGGCGCGCGGGTGTTGTCGGCCGCGAGCATTGAGGAAGACATGGTGGACGGGCTGGAGACCGGCCCGCTGGCCGTGGAGGATGTCGACCGTTTTGCGCGCGATGAGCGGGCGCTGTTTCACCTTTTGAACCTGTCGCGCGAGCGCGGCTTCGATATCCTGCTCACAGCGCGCAGCCTGCCCGGCTCATGGCCGGTCGCGCTTGACGACCTGCGCTCGCGGCTGCGCTCGCTGCCCTTCGCGGAGATCGGCGCGCCGGATGACGCGCTGTTGCGCGCGGTGCTGGTGAAGCTCTTTGACGACCGGCAGCTTTCCGCGCCGCCCGCGGTGATCGACTATCTGCTGCGGCGCATGGAGCGTTCGGTCGACGCGGCCGCAGATCTGGTGGCCCGTATGGACAAGGCCGCGCTGGCCGAGCGCCGCCGGATCACCCCGCGCTTTGCCGCGCGCTTCGTGGATGCCGAGCCGGGCGGATAGCCTGAACGCGAACCTCTGGAGCCGACACGATGAGCATTGCCGAGAAACTGCCGAGCGACGACAAGGCCATCCCGCAGGAATTTCGCGGCTACGCGCGCTTCTACAACCGCGAACTGTCCTGGCTCCAGTTCAACCGCCGCGTGATGGAAGAGGCGGCGAACCCGAACCACCCGCTGCTGGAGCGGCTGCGCTTTCTGGCGATCTCGGCCTCGAACCTCGACGAGTTCTACATCGTGCGCGTTGCCGGCCTGCGCGAGCATATCGCCGAGGGCATCGCGACTGTCAGCCAGGACGGGTTGACCGCGAAAGAGCAGCTCGCGCGCATTAATGACATGGTCGCCGACATCTCGCGGGCGCAGCACGAGCAATGGCAGACCCTGCGCGATGCGCTCGACGATCAAGGCGTGCATGTCCTCGACCCTGCGGATATCACCGATGCCGACCGCGAATGGCTGGAGGATTTCTTTCAGCGGCAGGTTTTTCCGACGCTGACGCCGATCGCGGTCGATCCCGCCCACCCGTTCCCGTTCATTCCGAATTTCGGGCTGACGCTCGGGCTTGAGCTGACGGAGAAACAGCCCCAGTCAGATGTTCCGAAGCCGGAAAAGATGTACGCGCTGATCCCGATGCCCTCGGGCCTGCAGCGCTTCATCAGGCTGCCGGAGCCGCAGGGCAGCAAGCTTCCGAGCGAGCGGCCGCGCGTGCGCTTCATCCGCTCCGAGACGCTTATTTCGCTGTTCGTTGACCAGCTCTTTCCCGATCACACCGTCGAAAGCCAGGGCGCGTTCAGAGTGCTGCGCGACAGCGATATCGAGGTGCAGGAGAAGGCCGAAGACCTGGTGCGGCTGTTCGAGACCGCGCTCAAGAAACGCCGGCTGGGCTCAGTTATCCGGCTGGGCATAGAGGCGGGGATGCCGAAAGCGTTCCGCGAGATGGTCATCGGGGCGCTGGAGGTCGACGAGTCGCAGGTCTTTGCGCACAAGGGCCTGCTCGGCCTCGCCGACGCCAAGGAGATGATCGTCGATGACCGGCCCGATCTTCTGTTCGCGCCGTTCACGATCCGCTTTCCCGAACGCATCCGCGACTATGGCGGCGACTGCCTGGCGGCGATCAAGGCCAAGGATATCATCGTCCATCACCCCTACGAATCCTTCGACGTCGTCTCCCAGTTCCTGAAGCAGGCTGCGGCCGACCCGGACGTCATCGCCATCAAATGGACGCTCTACCGCACCTCAAAGCAATCGCCCATCGTCGAGGCGCTGATCGCCGCGGCGGAAGCGGAGAAGGAGGTGACCGCCGTCATCGAGATCAAGGCCCGCTTCGACGAGAAGGCCAATATCGGCTGGGCGAAGGACCTGGAGAGCGCCGGCGTGCGCGTCGTCTTCGGCTTTCTGGAGCTGAAGACCCATGCCAAGCTCGGGCAGGTCGTGCGGCGCGAGCCCGGCGGGGTGCGCACCTACTGCCATATCGGCACGGGCAACTATCACCCCGTGACCGCGAAGATTTACACTGACCTATCCTTCTTCACCGCCGATCCGGCCATCGGGCGGGACGTCTCGCGCATCTTCAACTACGTGACCGGCTATGCCAAGCCGCGCGATCTGGAACTGATGTCGGCTTCGCCCGTCGGCATCAAGGACTGCATCCTCGATCACATCGCCAAAGAGGCCAAGCACGCGCGCGCCGGACGCGCGGCGGCGATCTGGATGAAGATGAACGCGCTGGTTGACGGCGACATCATCGACGCGCTTTATGCCGCCAGCCGCGACGGCGTGCCGATTGAGCTGATCGTGCGCGGCATCTGCTGCCTGCGCCCGCAGGTGCCGGGGCTGTCGGACAACATCCGCGTAAAGAGCATCGTCGGGCGCTTCCTGGAGCACTCGCGCATCTACTGCTTCGGCGACGGCCACGGCTTGCCCTCCACCAAGGCCCGCGTCTATATCAGCTCGGCGGACATGATGCCCCGCAATCTGGAGCGCCGCGTGGAGGCCATGACGCCGATCCTGAACCCGACGGTGCACGAGCAGGTGCTCGGTCAGATCATGCTGGCGAACCTGAAGGACAATCAGCAGAGCTGGGAAATCCTGCCGGACGGGGCCTCCCGCCGCATCGAGCCGGCCGAAGGCGAGGAACCATTCAACGCCCACCAGTATTTCATCACCAATCCGAGCCTGTCCGGGCGCGGGGAGTCGCTGCGCCAGAACTTTCCGCCACGCGTTCCGATCTCGCTCACCAACGGGACGGATCGCGATGAACCCGAAGAGCCGCTCAAGAAGGCGCGGCAGAAGCAGAAGTGATGCGGACCCTTCGTCATGCAGCAGGATGATCGCCCCCGCTTCGACCGGCGCAAGCCCATTGCGGTCATCGACATCGGCTCGAACTCGGTGCGCCTGGTCATTTTCGAGGGCCTCACACGCAGCCCGACGCAGCTCCACAACGAAAGCGTGACCTGCCGTCTCGGCAGCGGCGTGGCGCGTACAGGGCGGATGCAGGACGAGAATGTCGCCCGCGCGCTGGAGACGCTGCGCCGCTTCCGCGCGCTCGTCACCCATATGGGCGTGAAGCGTTTCTATCCCTTCGCTACAGCCGCCGTGCGCATCGCCGCGAACGGGGCGACGTTCATCGACGCGGCCGAGAAGATTTGCGGCACGAAAATCGAAATCCTCAGCGATGTGCGCGAGGCCGAACTCACCGCGAACGGCATCCTGTCCGGCTTCATGCAGATTGACGGGCTGGCGGGCGACATCGGCGGGCGTTCGCTGGAACTGGTGGAAATCCGGGACCGCCAGATACGCCTTGACGACCCGCGCCCCGTGAGCCTGTCGCTCGGGCACCTTTACATGCATGAGGCCTACGGCGATGACTTCAGCGCAGGCAAGACCGAGGCCGACCGCGCATTTGCCGAAGTGGACTGGCTCGATCTGGGCAAGGATCGTCCGTTCTTCGCCATCGGCGGCGAGTGGCGCGCAATCGCGCGGCTGCACATGGTCAAGACCGGCTATCCGCTGCGCATCTATCACGGCTACCAGATCGACGCGGACGAGGCGCAGCGCTTCACGCGCGAGGTCGTCAAGAGCGCGAACGGGGCCATCCCCGGCATCGAGCAGATTTCGCGCAACCGGCGCGACACCATCCGGCATGCCTGTCTGGTGATGTGGCGGCTGCTCAAGCGGGTGAAGCCCTCGCATGTGGTGATCTCGGCTTTCGGCGTGCGCGAGGGGCTGCTTTACACGCTGCTGGAGGAGAAGGAGCGCGCCCGCGACCCGCTCATCGCCGCCTGCGAGGATGCGGCCGTCATCGGCGGGCGCTCGCTCGATTACGTGCGCGAGTTATGTGACTGGACGGACAACCTGTTCGCCCTCGTTGGTCATGAGGAGACGGCGGAAGAGCGCCGGTTGCGCCGCGCGGCGTGTCTGCTGTCGGATGTGGGCTGGCGCGCGCATCCGGACTATCGCGGCGACCAGAGCCTGAACCTGTCGGCGCACTGGGCGGTGGCCGGCACCGACCACCCGGGCCGGCTGTTCATCGCGCTGGCCAACTATTACCGGCATGAAGGCTCGCTGAAAGGCGAATTGAGCCCTCTGTTCCGCAATCTGCTTGCGCAAAGCCCCGATGGCGAGCGGGCGCATGAACGCGCGCGCATGCTCGGCAGCGCGATGCGCGTGGCCTACATCGTCTCGGCCGGGACGCCGGGCATCATCAGCCGCACGCCGCTGGCTGTCGAGAATGAGCGTTTGACGCTCAACCTGCCGCCCAAGTTCCGCGAGTTCGACGGCGAGCGCGTGCGCCATCGCTTGGATCAGCTTGCCAGCGTGCTAAATCTAAAATCGAGCATCAACGCAGAGGCAACCGGCGGGCGTCCGCCGCGGCTGGTTTCGGCGCTGACCGACAAGCTGCGCTGAGCCGGACCGGCAGGCCGGGCGGCGCATTTTACAGGCGGCACGGCCGCAGTTTTCCGTATGCTTCGATTGGTCCGATTTATGGTATGACGCAAAGCCCCGGCAAGGATGGCCGCCGGAACAGCCCGAAAGGATTCAGGACAAGGAATGGCAACGGATCTTTACAGCGAACTCGGGGTGAGCCGGACCGCGTCGGACGAAGACATCCGCAAGGCGTACCGGAATCTGGCCAAGGAGCATCACCCCGACCTGCACCCCGGCGACAAGCAGGCCGAGGACAAATTCAAGCGCATTTCCGCGGCCTTCGCCATCCTGGGCGACCCGGAGAAGCGCCGGCGCTATGACGCGGGCGAGATCGACGAGAGCGGCCAGGAGCGCGCTGCGCATCAGTATTACCGCGAATACGCCGACGGCTCAGAGGGCTTCCGCTATCAATCGCGCGGCGGCTTCGAGGATTTCGGCGATATCTTCGGCGACATCTTCGGCCGGACCGGGCGCGGGCGTGGCGGCGAGTTCCATATGGCCGGGATGGATTACCGCTACCACCTGGAGATCGACTTCCTCGAAGCGGCGCTCGGCACGAAGAAGCGCGTGACGCTGCCTGAAGGCGGAACGCTCGACATCAACGTGCCTGCCGGCGTCACCGACGGTCAGGTGCTGCGGCTGCGCGGCAAGGGCGAGCCGGGCGTCGGGCGCGGCCAGCCGGGCGATGCGCTGATCGAGTTGAGCATTCGCCCGCATCCGATCTTCGAGCGCGACGGCGACGACATCATTGTCGAAGTGCCGCTGAGCGTGGACGAGGCCGTGCTGGGCGCCAAGGTGGAGGTGCCGACGATACACGGCAAGGTCGCGCTCACCATCCCGAAAGGCACCAGCGGCGGGCAGACCTTCCGCCTGCGCGGCAAGGGCATCGAGAACGCCCGCACCAAGAAGACAGGCGACCAGCATGTGCGCACCAGGCTGGTCCTGCCCACCAAGCCCGATCCGGAGCTGGAAAAGGCCATGCAGCAGTGGCGCGACGCGCATGGCGGGACCAGCGGTTTTGACCCGAGAGCGAAACTGAGAGCCTATCTGTGATGCGCGGCATTCGTGAGGTCATTCTCGAAGTCGAAGGCGTTAGCGAGAGCGATCTGCGCGTATGGATCGAATACGGCTGGATTCGTCCGGCGCGCGGCGAGGCGGACTACAGCTTCTCAGAGGTGGATGTCGCGCGCATCTCGCTGATTGCCGACTTGCGCCAGCGCATGGGCATTAACGATGAAGCGGTGCCTGTGGTCCTTGATCTGATGGACCAGATTTACGGATTGCGGCGGGAGTTGCGCCGGGTGCTCGACGTTGTCGATCAACAGCCCGAGCCGGAGCGCTCGCGCATCCTCCAGGCGCTGCAGGAGCGCGGTTCGGACAAGGACGGTTAGAGGCGGCGGATTAGATCCGCGCCAGCCCGTGCTGATGCGCCTCCAGAACCTTGCCGGCGAAATAGAGCGAGCCGGTCATCAGGATGCGCACCGGCCCCTGCGCAATGCTGCGGCTGAGGTTGAAGGCGTCCTCCAGATCGCGCGCGGGCTCGGCCAGCAGGCTTTGATGCCGCGCCATCGTCGACAGTTCATCAGCCGTATAGGCGTTTGGCTGCCCAGGGATCGCGACGGTCGCCACGAATTCGGTCAGGCCCGCGAAGGGCGCGAGAAACGCGCCGGCGTCCTTGTTCGACATCATGCCGATGATGAGGTGCAGCGGGCACGGCACGCGCTCCTCCAGCTCGGCCATCGCGCCCGCGAGCGCCTGCGCGGCTGAGGGGTTGTGGCCGCCATCGAGCCACAGCTCGGAATTCGGGAAGGTCAGCGCATGCAGCGCCCCCGGCCCGAGCCGCTGGAGCCGCGCCGGCCAGGCAACGTTGTTCAGGCCCTTGGCGATGTCGCTCTCGCTGATCTGGAAGCCCGGCAGATTGCGTGCTGCGGCGACCGCAATCCCGGCATTCTCGATCTGGTGCCGTCCGATCAGGCGCGGCAGCGGCAGGTCGATCAGTTCCTTGTCGTCCTGAAACACGAGCCGGCCGTGCTGCTCGTAAGCATCCCAGGCGCTGCCGCCGGCCAGGATCGGCGCACGCAGCTCGGAAGCCTGGCACACGATCGCATCCAGGGCCTCATCCGGCTGGCGCGCCACCACGCATGGCACGCCCGGCTTGATGATGCCCGCCTTTTCCGCGGCGATCTGCGGGATGGTGTCGCCGAGGAAATCAGCATGGTCGATCGACACCGGCGTGATGACGCTGAGCGCCGGCTTGGAGACGATGTTCGTCGCGTCGAGGCGTCCGCCCAGTCCGGTTTCGAGTATGACGACATCGGCCGGATGTTCCGCGAAGGCGAGGAACGCCGCCGCAGTCGTAATCTCGAAAAACGTAATCGGCTCGCCCGCATTGGCGCGCTCGACTCGCTCCAGCAACTCGCTGAGCGCATCCTCGGCGATTGGCGCGGCCCCGTCCGGCCCGGCCAGGCAGATGCGCTCGTTGAAGGCGCGCAGATGCGGCGAGGTGTAGACATGCACGCGCAGGCCCGCCGCCTCCAGCATCGCCTTGAGATAAGCGATCACGGAACCTTTGCCGTTCGTCCCCGCGACATGGATGACCGGCGGCAGCTGCTCGTGCGGGTTGCCGAGCGAGCCAGCCAGCCGCTCGATCCGCCCGAGCGACAGGTCGATCAGTTTGGGATGCAGCCGCTCTAGCCGGTGCAAAATGGTCGCGGAATCGGGAGTTGCCACGGGTTCAGGTCCGTTCGTTCGGGGGTGGGGCGCCCCAGCGGTCAGCGCCGGAATAGAGCGAAACTTCGCAGATCACGGCGCGGGCGTAAAGCGCCGCTCACGACAAATGCGTGTCCCCGCGCGTCGTCTTGGCGGTGTCATCGGCAGGCTCGCCGTTGGCGGGCGGCGTCAAGGATTCATCCTCGTCTGCGGTCTCGGCGTGTTCACCGTCGGCGCGGCCGTTCGGTTGCGCGCCATGCGGGACATGCGCTTCGTCTTCTGTGCCCGCGCCATTCAGCGGCGGTCCGATACGCGGCGCGTCGGTCGGCTGGTGGTGCGCGTACTGGCGCTCGCGCTGCCCCATAAGAAGCCCGCAGATCCGGCTGATCGTCGCGCGGAGCTGATGGCGATGCACGACCTTGTCGACCATCCCGTGCTCCAGCAGATATTCCGCGCGCTGGAAGCCTTCGGGCAGCTTTTCGCGGATGGTCTGCTCGATCACGCGCGGGCCGGCGAAGCCGATCAGCGCACCCGGCTCGGCCAGATGCACGTCGCCCAGCATGGCGTAAGAGGCTGTCACGCCGCCGGTCGTGGGATGCGTCATGACGACGATATAGGGCAGCCGCGCCTCATTCAGCCGCTGAACGCCCACAGTGGTGCGCGGCATCTGCATCAGCGACAACACGCCTTCCTGCATGCGCGCGCCGCCCGAGGCCGCGAACAGGATGAACGGCGTGCCGCGCTCGACGGCTGTGAACATGCCCTTGAGCACCGCCTCGCCAGCGGCCATGCCGAGCGAACCGCCCATGAAGTTGAAGTCCTGCACCGCCGCCGTCACCGGACGGTCATCCAGGGTGCCGGTCCCGACCACGACGGCGTCCTGCAGGCCGGTCTTGGCCTTCGCGTCCTTGAGGCGATCGGTATAGCGGCGCTCGTCGCGGAATTTCAGCGGGTCGAGCGGGACCTCCGGCAACTCGATCTGCTCGTATTCACCATCATCGAAAAGCGAAGCCAGCCGCGCCGGCGCGGCCATGCGCATGTGATAGCCGGAGCCTGGCACCACAAACTGGTTGGCTTCGAGGTCGCGGTAAAAGATCATCTGCCCGCTGTCCGGGCATTTGACCCACAGATTGTCCGGCATCTCGCGCTTTCGCCAGAAATCGCGGATCTTCGGCCGGACAACATTATTGATCCAGTTCACTGCACTCTCGCCTTTCGTCGCAGATCGAATTGTTAATGATTTAAGCGACGTGCCCCGCGCGATCCAGACGCGGTGCGCGGGAAATGTAACGTCGCCGCGACAGGCCGATCGCCTGTCGATGTGCCAGATGGGCGCGCGGCTGTCCACCGGGATTCGCGCAA
>CAYYSM010000027.1:9176-14313 GCA_964474225.1 uncultured Hyphomicrobiaceae bacterium | reverse complement strand
AGCAGGGCTTCGGCCGGCGCGTGATCGCCATGACCACCGCCGAGATCGAACGCATGATCGCCTATCAGATCGGCGGATTGGCCGCCTGCGCCGCGCTTGTGGGGGCGCGTGTGGACCATATCAAGGCGCATGGGGCGCTCGCCAATCTCGCCGCGCGTGACCCGGACGTGGCCGGTGCCGTGGCGCGGGCGGCGCATGCCGTCGCGCCGGAGGCCTGGCTGCTGGCGATTGCGGGCACCGAGATCGAGCGCGTCGGCGAGAAGGCGGGGCTGCGAGTCGCGCGGGAAATTTTTGCGGATCGGGCCTATGATGAGGAGGGCCACCTGATGCCGCGCGGCACGGTCGGCGCGGTGCTGACCGACCCGGATTTCATCGCTGAGCGGGTCATCGCCATGCTCGACGCGGGCGCGCTGATCACCGAGTCCGGCAGGCATCTGCGGACGCCTATCGACAGCATCTGCATTCACAGCGACACGCCCGGCGCGCTGCCGATCGCGCAGAAGGTGCGCGCGGCGCTTGATGCGGCTGGCTATGCCGTGCGGCCGTTTTCGCGCGGGGACGTTTCGTGAGCGGGCTGGCCGGTGCGCGCATCCGGGACGCGGGGGAGGCCGCGCTGTCGATCGAGCTGGGAGAGGGGATTGATCCGGCGGTGCATGAACGCGTGTTGGCGCTCGATCATGCGGTTAACGCGGCCGGGATCGAAGGCGTCCGCGAGACCGTGCCGAGCTACCGCGCGCTGCTGGTGATCTACGATGCCGAGCGTATTGCGCGGGATGCGCTGATCGCGCGGCTCGATGCGCTCGCCCCGCAGGCGGCGGACCTGAACCCGCGCGAATGGTCGGTGGCGGCCTGTTTTGACGGCGATCATGCTGATGATCTGAGCGCGGCGGCTGAGCAGACCGGCCTGTCGCCGGGCGAAATCATCGAGGCGCTGATCGCCGCGCCGCTGCGGCTTTACATGTATGGCTTCGCACCGGGCTTCGCCTATCTCGGCGGGCTGGACCAGCGGCTGGCGATCCCGCGCCGGGCCACGCCGCGCGCCTCGATGCCGCCGGGCAGCCTGATGATCGCGGGCGGGCAGGCGAGCATTGCCTCTGTTTCAATGCCGACCGGGTGGTATGTCGTGGGGCGCACGCCTGTTCAGATGTTTTCGCCCGAGCGCGTGCCAATGGTGCCGTTTCAGCCGGGCGATGCGATCCGGCTTCGCGCCGTTTCTCCGGACGAGTTTGAAGCGCTGGCGGGGCAGGACGCACCTGCCGCCGCGCTGGTTGGGCCATGAGCCTTCGCGTGCTGGCGGCGGGGCCGGGCCTGAGCCTGCAGGATGCGGGGCGGCCGGGCTATCTGCGCTATGGCGTGTCGGAATCCGGGCCGATGGACTGGGCCGCGCATCACCTCGCGAACCGGCTTCTCGGCAATGCGCCGGGGGTGGCGGCGCTGGAGATCGGGCCGGGCGGCGCGCGGTTTGAGGCGCAGGCCACGCTCGCCGTTGCCGTCTCGGGGCCAGGTTTCCAGGTCATCGTCGATAACGAGCGGTACACTGCACCGGTTGCAGGCGCTCTGGCGGCGGGCCAGCAGATCGAGGTGCGCCCGGGCTCTGCGGGCATGTGGGCCTATCTGGCGCTGGCGGGCGGCATCGACGCGCCCGAGGTGCTTGGCTCCGCGGCGCATCATGCCCGCGCCGGTCTCGGTCATCGCGTGGGAGATGGCGATGCGCTGCAACCCCGCGACCAGCCCGCGGTCTCGCCGGGTCTCGCGCAGTATGCCGACCCGCTCACCGATCTGTCCGGCGGCCCGCTCGGCGCTGTCGCTGGCCCGCAGGACCATATGTTCTCCGACACAATGAAAGCGCGGCTCACCGAAGCCGAATGGCGCATCTCACCGCGCGCCGACCGCATGGGCTACCGCCTTGAAGGCCCAACGCTCGCGGCCGAGCATGGCAGCGACATCGTCTCCGAAGGCATTGTGATGGGCAGCATCCAGGTGCCCGGCGACGGCCAGCCCATCGTGCTGATGGCGGACCGGCAGCCGACTGGCGGCTATGCGAAGATCGGCGTCGTCTGCCGCGCGGATGTGCGGCGGCTCGCGCAGGTCCGGCCGGGCGAGGCTGTGTCATTCGCATGGATCACAGTGGAGGAGGCGCTCGCGCACCTGCGCCGCGTGCGCGAGGCCCTTAACGCGCCTCTGCGCCCCTTGGGCGAAGCGCCTTCGGCGGAGCGGCTTCTGCGCGCCAATCTCATAAGCGGCGTGACCGGCGCGGAGCACGACTGACCATCAGGAGGCGTCGGCCGGAATATCGAACATCACCTCATTCCGGCGCAGGAAGCTCGGGGTGAAAGGATCGTTGTAATAGGCGTAGGTCGGCGGCCCGGTCGGCTCGATGCCGCGCTCGGATAGCCACGCGCGCAGCTCCTCCGTCTTGCGGTTGAACAACTCCGTGTCCCAACCGCCGCTGAAACGGATCGCCGCGCGCCGCTCCGGCGCGATTTTCTCAAGCGTCACGTCGCCGCCCGGCTTCGGCAGGTCTTCCATCGTGTATTTCGACGGCATGATGAAGCGCACGACCCATTCGCCTTCCTGCTGCGTCTGGGTCACGGGCGCGGTCATGGCGATCTTTTCGGCCGGCTCCTGCGTTACCGGGGCGGTCATCGCGATGCCGTCGCCGCCGCGTTCGCGCGCGAAGATATAGTCGGCCAGCGGGTCGAAGGCGTCGCGGACCGCCTTGTCGCGGGTGCCTGTGCGCTCGACCTGCGCCGCGATCATTTCGGGATAATCGCGGATCTCGAAGGCGCCGTCCTCCAAGACGGTCTGGTAATCGGGCGTTTCGATATTCTGCGTCACGATGATCCATGCGCCGATGGCGACGACGATGACCGCCGCAATCGCGCCGCCGATGATCCAGAACACTTTTCTCGCACTCATCTCACAGCCGGGTTTTGAGGCATTTCCCTAAATACTACGCTTGGCCGCCACCCGCGGTTCCTTTCAGGCCCATTATCCCTCGCCGGGCCTCCAGCCTTCGGGCGCAAGCTCGAAACCGGCGAACTCGAAGCCCGGCGCGACGGTGCAGCCCACCAGCGTCCAGTCGCCGAGGCTGCGGGCTGACTGCCACACCCCGGCGGGAATAACGATCTGCGGCCGCTCGCCTGCCGTGATCCGGTTGCCCAGGACTTGCATGGTTGGCGTGGCGCCGACCGGGGACTGCGAGAGTTCCAGCGGCGCGCCGGCGTGCCAGTGCCAGACCTCGGTGGCGTCGACGCGGTGCCAGCGTGAGACCTCGCCCGCGCGCAGCAGGTAATAGATCGCGGTCGAGTGGGCGCGCTCACCGTTGCCGCGGTCGTCGCGGAAGGTTTCGCGGAAGTGCCCGCCTTCTGGGTGGGGCTCGAGGTTCAGCGCCGCGATGATCTCTTCGGCAGTCACGCGGCCGCCCCGCATCAATCGAACAGGCTGGAGACCGACTCTTCTTTCGCCGTGCGGGCGATTGCCTCGCCGATCAGCGGCGCGATCGACAGGACTTCGATGTTTTCGGCCACCCGCACGGCTTCCGTCGGCAGGATCGAGTCGGTGATGAGCAGCTTCTTGAGGCAGGACGCTGTGATGCGCGCGACCGCGCCGCCCGCCAGCACGCCGTGCGTGATGTAGGCGTAGACCTCGCGGCCGCCCTGCTCCAACAGCGCCGCCGCGGCATTGCAAAGTGTGCCGCCGCTGTCGACGATGTCGTCGACAATGATGCAGGTGCGGTCCTTAACGTCGCCGATGACGTTCATCACCTCGCTGTCGCCCGGCCGGTCGCGGCGCTTGTCGATGATCGCCAGCGGCGCGTCGATCCGCTTCGCCAGGCCGCGCGCGCGCACCACGCCGCCGACATCCGGCGAGACCACCGTGATGTCCGTGCCGTTGAAGCGCTCCATGATATCGCGCACCATCACAGGCGCGGCGAACAGGTTATCCGTCGGGATGTCGAAGAAGCCCTGGATCTGTCCGGCGTGGAGGTCGAGCGTCAGGACGCGGTCCGCCCCGGCGTTGACGATCATGTTGGCCACGAGCTTCGCCGAGATCGGCGTGCGAGGCGTCACCTTCCGGTCCTGGCGCGCATAGCCGTAGTATGGGATGACGGCCGTAATTCTGCGGGCGGAGGCGCGGCGTAGCGCGTCGATCAGGATCAGCAGTTCCATCAGATTGTCGTTCGCGGGGAACGACGTGGACTGGATGATGAACGTGTCCTCGCCGCGGACGTTCTCCTCGATCTCGACGAAGATTTCCATGTCGGCGAAGCGCTTGACCGAGGCCTGGGTCAGTGGCGTGTTCAGATATGCGGCGATTGCTTCGGCGAGGGGCCGATTGCTGTTGCCCGAAACGAGCTTCATCGGGGCGGAACTCCGGAACAGGCCGCGCCGGATCGTCTGGCGCACACGCGTTAGGCCACGGCTTCTATCAGCCGGATCGGGAGATGTAAAGCTGGCGCGGCGGTGCCTTTAGTCTGCCTCGACATATTGGCGAGGCGCGCGCGGCCCGCAAGCGCCGGCCACGCGTATCAGGGTCAGCTCGTCGGATCAGGCAGAATTTCGGCAACGGCCTTGGCGGCTTCGCCCGCCGCGATGTCCGCGACCCGGCCCCAGGAGCCGTCGAGCGAGCCTTCGCGGATCTTGTTGCGCTGGACCACCGCGTTCTTGAGCGGTTCTCCATCCGGCCCGAGCACCAGCCAGCGGATCGTGATCGGTTGCTGACCGTCTTCCGCATCGCCAAGCTCAACCGTGCCGCGCACCGTGTAGGCGTTTGGCTGGTTGGACTCGATGAGTTTCATGCCGCGGGACTGCAACTCCCGCCGCATCGCCGCGGGAAGCGCGCTGTTGCCGTCTCCCGGTGCGCCGGTGACTTCAGGCACCGCGACCAGAATGTCCGATGACGCTGGTTGTGCGCTCGCCAACTGGCTGCGCTGCTGGTCCGGCTGCCCGGTGGTCGAGGTTGCGTTGACGCTGCCGGTCGTCGCGACTTGCGGGGCCTGCACCTCCGTCTTCGGCAGCCACTGCTGCAGGCGATCGGCCGTCGTCATCGCGATTTTGCGCATCGCCTGTTCATCCACGGCGGCCCAAGGGTCACCGCTCACGCGCTCCTCGACCATCTCCTCGCCGGAAAACCG
>CAYYSM010000027.1:0-9166 GCA_964474225.1 uncultured Hyphomicrobiaceae bacterium | reverse complement strand
ACCGGTGAGCGCGCTTGCCGCTCTTGTCGGTGATATCCCAGATATAGGATACCTTGGTGCCTTCGGATTCCGGCGATGCGACCAGGTACCCGCGCACGGTGTACTCCGCGCCGTCGTCCTTGATGGGAATGTTCTTTTCTTTCGCCGCCGTCTCCAACATCTGGCCCATCTTGTTGGACACGCTGCCAGGCGCGGCGACCGGCGCGAGCGAGACGGAGGCAACCCGCTTGGTGGTCTGGGCGGGTGCGATTTCCGCTGGAGCCTGCGCGGTCTGATTGGACGTTGAACAGCCCGCCAGAACCGCCGCCAGCAGCGCTGCGAAGATAGCCGGCTTGGCGCGTTTCGCTGCCGGAGATGCCGTGGTTGCGTTCACGCGCGTCACGTGATGCTCCCTTTGCCTTGATAGCTTTCGTCCCGGCTTCTTTGACCAGGTCAAGACGCGCACTGCATGTGGTCCGAGACGATACAAGCGTTACCGGCTATCAAGGTCCGCGTCTATATGCCCCTGAGGTGTTAAGTGCGCCGATCAACAAATCGGGCCGCGAAAACGCACACCTCTGCGAGGTTTTCCACATCATAAAATAAGGATGGCGGAAATTTGGCGTCCATAATCGGGATGCTGACGGCCTTGCGCGCGGCGGTAGCTGAAGAAAAGTGATTCGTTTTGGAACGTGCACAGGCCAAGATCGGTCACCTGGCGCAGGCCGGCCCCCGAGAGGCGCGCGCGGGCATAGGCCGGCAGATCGAAATGCGGGCGCGCGCCGCCGGGCGGCGTGTGGAACAGCGCGTCATTGTCCGGCGCTTTGGCCAGAAACGCCGCCTTGAACTCGTCGCCGACCTCATAGACCTCCGCTGAGATGGTGGGGCCGACGGCGGCATGAATGCGCTCCCGCTGCGCGCCGAGGTTTTCCATCTCCCGGATCGTCGCTTCGAGCACGCCGCCCAGCGCGCCGCGCCAGCCGGCATGGGCCGCGCCGACGACGCGCGCCTGCGCATCGGCGAAGAGGACGGGCGCGCAGTCCGCCGCCAGAACGCCGATGGCCAGCCCCGGCTCGCTCGTGACGATCGCGTCGGCTTCAGGCGGCTGGTCAGCGGGCCACGGCTCACTGATCACAGCGACGTTGGGCGTGTGAGCCTGGCGCGGGGTGATGAGGCGCTCCGGCGCGACGCCGAGATCGGCGGCGGTGCGTGCGCGATTTTCGAGGACCGCGGCGCGGTCATCATCTGACCCGAGGCCGCAGTTGCGCGAAGCGTAGATGCCGCCGGAGACGCCGCCTTCGCGGGTGAAAAAGCCGTGGCCGATGCCTGGCAGGGCTTTCAGGAGGTCCGCTTCGATCATCGCTGCTCCCCGAATGGCGGCGGCGCTTCGCTTATTCCTGCGGTGACCGCCATCACCTTGAACAATTCGCCCATCTGCGCAGGGTCCGCCAGCCGCCGCGCGCCGGACATGATGGTCTGCTGCTGTTCCGGCGTGGCCGCGCGCAGGAGCGTCTGGCAGCGCGCCTCAAGGCCGAGCTGCAGCAGGAAGCGGCCCTGCGGCATCGGGCCGAAGGCGGACAGCCCGGCGGCTTGCGCCTGCTGCGCGAGATGGCGGAAATTGACCTGGGCGGTGAGGTCGTGCTCGCCCGGAGCATCGAAAACGCCAGCGTAGCGGTGGCCAGAGACCGCCTGAAGCGTGTCGCCGCTCGCGGCCTCGGTGTGGCCGTAGTCGATGATGAGCGCGGCTTGAGGCCCGGACGCGCCGCGCCGCGCGATTTCGGCCAGCACCTCCGCCGCGCCGGGGCGAAGCTCGGCGACCTCGCCCTCCGCCGGCGCGCCAGGCAGCAGCTCGCGCGCGTCAGCGGTCAGGTCGGCCGCGCCGCCTTCGGTGAAATGGAAGCCTGTCTCTGCGTCATGTCCGACACAGCGCTCGCGCCATCTGTCCCGCCAGACGAGCTGGCGCACCGGCAGCGCGTCGACAAACTCATTCGCGAGGATGATCCCCGGCCCATCGGGCGCCTCTGCCAACGTCTCGTGCCAGCGCGCGCCGCTGCCCTCCAGCGTTCGCGCTTGCGCCTCGCGCAAAACGGGCGACGTCTCGACCAGATGCAGCGACAGCGCGTCGCGGAAAGCGGGCAGCGCCCCTGCCGCGCGCAGCGCATCCGCGGCCAGCGTCCCGCGCCCCGGGCCCAGCTCGATCAGCGCGACCGGCTGCGGCGCGCCCATCGCCTGCCAGACCGAGGCCGCCCACAGGCCAAGCAATTCGCCAAACACCTGGCTGATCTCCGGCGCGGTGATGAAGTCGCCCGCGTGCCCCAGCGGCTGCGCGGTCCGGTAATAGCCATGCTCCGCGTCATTCAGGCAGGCATCCATGTAGGCGCTGACCGGAATCGGCCCCTCCGCTGCGATGCGCGCCATCAGCTTGCGCGCCAGCGGCGTTGGCTCTGTCTGTGCGTTGGCGGTTTGCGGCGTCACGGCTGGCGCGGTTCAAATATCGGTTTCGAGGAAGTCGCGGGACATGGCGTAGCTTACCGCCTTTGCGACCGATCCGCCGCCCGGCATGAGCGTGGCGTGGTTCACGCCGAGCAGGTGAAGCTCCTTGCGCAGGTGCTTCTTGCTCTCGCCCGCGACGATGATCTTCTTGAGATAAGTTTCCGGCCGGCGCAGAAACAGACGGAATTCGTTCAGCGGCACGTTCGAGTGGCCGTGCACCACGAAATACGCGTCCATCTGGCTCTGCGGCCGGATATTGCGAAACGGCTTGAAGCACATTGGCGCTTCGGCGGCCGGCGCGGGCGAGGCGTTCGGGTCGTCGAGCTTGATGCAGTACTCGTCGCGGAACGGCGCGCTGTTCGTCAGCGGGATCATCGCGATCCGCGAGGCGACCTCGTTGAAATACCACGGGTTGAAGACCCAGACCTGCCCATTGCTTGCGGACATGCTCTCGACAGCGAAGAAGAGCGCGGCCAGCGGATTGCCGTACCATTCCTGAATCCGCGTCGGCAGGCCCTGCTGGTGCCCGAGTATCGGCCACATCTCGTCAGGCACGCCTCCGGGCGGGATAAACTCGGCCGCGCGCATCCGGAATTCGCGCAGCAGTTCGCGCTCCAGCGCTGGATCGATGTTGCTGCGGTAGAGCGGCGGCAGGATGTTGTCGTCCTCCGATGCCTGCCCGAGATACCAGGGCCGTACCGGCGCATCCGCGAGCCCCACGCTGAACTCGGTCGAGAAGGTCAACTCGATGAATTCGCTGACGGTGTGGATGATCGGCGGCGCCATTCACCGGCCCTTTCCGCGTTGCCCTGCTATTGCGCGGCCAGCCTCGTGTTGCGCTGCGCCCGCGCGTAAAAATAAAGGCCCAGCGCGATCATTGGTAGGGAATAGACCATCCCCGTGGACCAATAGGCCGTCGTGAAGAACTGGCCGTAGTCCCATTCCTTGAAGAACTCCGCGAAGATGCGCGCCGCGCCGTAGATCATCAGGAACGCGCCGACCACGATGCCGGGCCGCTGGAGCGCGCCGCGTTTGTGCGTGAGGTAGCGCAGCGCGATAAACAGCACGATGCCTTCAAGGATCGCTTCGTAAATCTGCGTGGGATGGCGCGGGCCGAAGGCGTGTCCTTCCATCAGCACGCGCGGCGGAAACTCCACCGCCCAGGGCACGTTGGTCAGCCGCCCGTAGATTTCGCCGTTGATGAAGTTGGCGATGCGCCCGAAGAACAGGCCGAACGGCGTCGCGGCGGCGGCGAGGTCCATGACCGAGAACACGGGGATGTTGTTGCGCCGCGCGAAGATGTAGGTCGCCAGCCCGACGCCCAGCAGCCCGCCGTGAAACGCCATGCCGCCGCCCCAGATGGCGAAGATCTCAAGCGGATTCTGGATGAAGTAGCTCGGCTCGTAGAAGAGCACAAAGCCGAGCCGCCCGCCGACGATCGTGCCGATGGTCGCGTAAATCAGGAAGTCGTCGACCTTGTCCGGCGTGATCGGCGACTGCCCGCCCCAGATTGAGCCGTTGCGGGCCAGCGCGCGCATGTAGAGCCAGCCGAGAATCAGCCCGGCCAGATAAGCCAGCCCGTACCAGCGGATTTCGACGGGTCCGATGCCGATCGCGACAGGGTCGATTATCGGGAACGGCAGAGCCATCAGCTGCATTGGCGTATCGGTCATGACGCTATCGGCCGTTCAACGGGAATCTTTTGGCGGTTTCGACATTTGAGCCCAAAAACTAAAGATATCTTTAACCCTCTCGAGGCGTGAGGCAGGGTTGATCGACACGGCCTGCCCCTTCATAGTCAAGGAAATAGTGATTGCTGATGACAGCGCTTTGACACGGCGCTTCTCCGGAAGGGACGGCCCGATGACCCAGACGAGCAACAAGCTGTTCGACGATTTCGCCAAGCTGATGACCGACGCGGCGGGCGCGGCGCAGAGCGCGCGGCAGGAGTTCGAGACATTGGCGCGGGCGCAGATGGAGCGCGCAATCCGCGAGCTTGATCTTGTGCAGCGGGAGGAGTTCGAGGCCGTGCGCGAGATGGCGCAGAAGGCGCGCGAGGAGAATGAGGCGCTGAAGGAGCGCATCGCGCGGCTCGAAGCGGCGCTCAACCTGCCGCCGCAGACGGGTGAGGAGCCCGGCGGCCCTTCGACTATGTAAAGGCCGGATACGGCCGCCCGCGGGCGGACCGCATCCTGAGGCATCCGCGCCGCTTAGTTTGCGGCTTCCTGGATGTACGTGTTGATCCGCTGGGCAAGCTGCTGATTGGTCCGGCTCGCCTGAGCGATCTCATTGTATTCGTCGATAGAGATGCCGTCGGTGGCCTCCACAGCCTGGGCCATGCGCTGGTTGGTCTGCTGCTGAAGTTGCTGGCGCTCCTGGTCGTTCGACGCTTCGCCCATCTGGTTGCGAAATTCGGAGCGAATGCCGATGAGCTTCACGGCCGCTTCCGCGAAGGATTTCAGCTTTTCGTCGCTATAGGAGTCCTGCGCCTGGGCCTGCGTCGGCATGACGCTTGCGCCCATCGCGCCGCCGAGGCTCAGGCTCGCGGCCACGAGCAGAGCGACCATCAAACGGTGAATCATTTATCGGCCTTTCCTGAATTCGTTGAGATTTCCGGGCCCGCCCCGCGCGCGCATCACGCGCGGACTTCTCGGACACCTTGCATAGGGACAGGCGAGACGCCCGATTGGTTCCCGCCGGCGACAAATTTTTTCCGCACCGGCTTGGCAAAACGGGCCGTCAAGA
Source organism: uncultured Hyphomicrobiaceae bacterium (assembly GCA_964474225.1). Classification (GTDB taxonomy): domain Bacteria; phylum Pseudomonadota; class Alphaproteobacteria; order Rhizobiales; family Rhodomicrobiaceae; genus Dichotomicrobium. The sequence goes on along the minus strand of CAYYSM010000027.1, from coordinate 3,949 downwards.
GGGCGAGGAGCAGGGCCGTGGACGACACCAACACTCTGATTACGAATGAAATTCCGCGGCTTCGGCGCTATGCCCTGAGCCTCGCTGGCGATATCGAATCCGCCGATGACCTCGTGCAGGACACGCTGGAGCGCGCGGTTCGCAAGCGGCATCTGTGGAGCGGCCGCGGCCCGATCCGGGCATGGCTTTATCGCGTCTTGCTGACGGTCTTCCTGAACAAGCGGGCCGCTAACGCGAAGCACCAGCGTGACGTAGGCCTGGAGGACGCCCCACAGCTCTGGCAGCGTCCCGCCCAGGAGGACCGGGCGCATTGCCGGGAAGTGGCGCGGGCCATGCAGCATCTGCCTGATGAGCAGCGCGCGGCGATCGGGCTGACGGCTGTGGAAGGGATGGCGTATGCCGAGGCGGCGGCGATGCTCGACATTCCGCTCGGCACGTTGCGCTCCCGCCTGTCCCGAGGCCGCGAAGCACTGCGCGCGATGTGCCCCGACCATGCCGACGTGATTCGGCAGGCCCAAGGGCAACAGATTTCCAACTGATTTCCCCGTGGACGGTCGCCGCCCCAGCTTGCGCGACTCAGAGGCCGCTGGTACCCGAAAATTAGTTTTGGGCAAATCACTTCTGCAACTGGAGATGGGGGCGGTTGAGCGTCACCCCTGTATTTCGCGGGGGCTGCACCGAGAGTGTGCGTAGCCTCAGAGGGAACAAACTGAAAAATGGCGGGCGGAAAGACAGGGCATGGCATTTTCCCAACCGATTTACGAGCGCATGGCGCATCCGGTCGACCTCGTTGAACAGATCGCGACCGCACAGGACTGGCCGTTCGAGCGCAGCGCGGAGGATGAGCTGACGCTGGCTGTCGCGGGGTCGTGGAGCGACTATCACATCTCGCTCAATTGGCGCGACGATCTCGAGTCGCTGCATCTGGCCTGCACCTTCGACCTGAAAGTGCCTGATGCGCGGCTGCACGAAGTCTATCGTCTGCTCGCGCTCATCAACGAACAGCTCTGGCTCGGGCATTTCGATTTCTGGGCGCATGAAGGGCTGCTGCTCTATCGCCATGCGCTGTTGCTGACCTCGGCGGATCCGACGCCGAACCAATGCGAGAGCCTGCTGCACGCCGCGCTGGAAAACTGTGAGCGATACTATCAGGCGTTCCAGTTTGTCGTGTGGGCCGGCCGCCGCGCGGAAGAGGCGCTCGCCAGCACCATGTTCGAGACCGAGGGGGAGGCGTGATACACTCCCGGCAAAACGGAGCATGCCTCTTATGCCGGAATATCCCGACTCGTTCTTCGTGACTGAGCCGATCGTGCTCGTCGGCGCCGGGCGCATGGGCGGCGCGATGCTCAAGGCGTGGCTGCGAACCGGCATGAACCCCGAGCAGATTTTCGTGGTCGACCCTGGCGCGGCGGCGGAAACGGTGGCGCTGCGCGACGAGCACGGGTTCAGCATCGCTGTCGATCCCGAAGCGGTCACCACGACGCCGGGCATCATCGTTATCGCGGTGAAGCCGCAGCAGATGGACGATGTGCTGCCGGGCCTCGCGCACCTGATGGGCGGGCAGACTGTGGCCATGTCGATCGCGGCCGGGCGCACGGTCGAGAGCATCGCCCGGCATCTCGGCCCGAACCGGCCGATCGTCCGCGCCATGCCGAACACGCCTGCGGCCATTGGACGCGGCATGACGGTAGCCTATGCCAATGCCGACGTGACGCCGGAACAGGCGCGCATGTGCGCCGAACTGCTCGGCGCGGTCGGCGAGGTCGCCTGGGTCGAGGACGAAAGCCTGATGGACGCGGTGACGGCTGTCTCCGGCTCCGGCCCGGCTTATGTCTTTCTGCTGACGGAGTGCCTGGCCGATGCGGGCGTCGATGCCGGTCTGCCGCGCGATCTGGCGGAGCAGCTTGCGCTCGTCACGGTACAGGGCGCGGGCGCGCTCATGACGCAGAGCGATGATCCGGCGGGCAAGCTGCGCGAGAATGTGACTTCCCCCGGCGGCACGACCGAGGCGGCGCTGAAGGAGCTGATGGGCAAGCCGGGCATGCGCGAGCTTATGAAGCAGGCGGTGGCGGCGGCCGTGCGCCGCTCCAGAGAGTTGTCCGGCTAGCCAATTCCCGCTATGGCAGGGCCGTCCGCGCATCGGGCGGTCAATCTTGATGGTCGCATTTTCAGATGTTTTCACTTTTACTGAAAACGCTCCGGGCGAGGTGTGATGAAGGTTCTGCTGACGGGCGTTGCCGGGTTCATCGGGTTCCATGTCGCCAAGGCGCTATTGGACCGGGGCGATCAGGTCGCCGGCGTCGACAATCTCAATGACTATTACGACGTCCGGCTGAAAGAAGCCCGCCTGGCGCAGCTGGAGGGACGCAACGGCTTCCGTTTCATCCGCGCCGACCTCGCCGACCGCGAGGCCACTGCGCAGATGTTCTTTGAGGAGCGGCCGAACCGTGTCGTCCATCTCGCCGCCCAAGCTGGCGTCCGCTACTCACTCGAAAATCCGCACGCCTACGCCGATTCCAACATCGTCGGGCATCTGAACATTCTCGAAGGCTGCCGCCATGGCGAGGTCGAGCATCTGGTGTTCGCTTCGTCCAGTTCGGTCTATGGCGCGAACACGAAGATGCCCTTCAGCGTCCACCAGAACGTCGATCACCCGCTCAGTCTCTATGCCGCGACGAAGAAATCCGGCGAGCTGATGGCGCACACCTACGCGCATCTCTATCAGTTCCCGGTCACGGGCTTGCGCTTCTTCACGGTGTATGGCCCTTGGGGTCGGCCGGATATGTCCCCGTTCATCTTCACGAAAAAGATCATCGCGGGCGAGCCGATCGACGTGTTCAACCACGGCAAGCACGCGCGCGACTTCACCTATATCGACGACATCACCGAGGGCGTGGTGCGGGCGATGGACCGCGTGGCCGCGCCCGATCCGGCCTGGGACAGCGCCGCGCCGGATCCGGCTACGTCCAGCGCGCCCTACCGCATCTACAACATCGGCAACAACCAGCCGGTGCCGCTGATGACCTACATCGAGACGATCGAGCGCGCGGTCGGCAAGGAGGCCAAAAAGAACTTCCTGCCGATGCAGCCCGGTGACGTGCCCGAGACCTATGCAGATGTGGACGATCTGGCCCGCGATGTTGGCTTTCGCCCCTCGACGCCGCTGGACGAGGGCATTTCGCGCTTCGTGGCTTGGTACCGCGACTTCTACGGGGTCTAACGCGTCGTTTGATTGCGCGGAACGCGGTCATCCCGGGTGCGGTGCAGCACACAGTGATGTGCCGCCAACCCGGGATCGGGATGCAACCAGCCAAGGTTGATCCCGTGTCTGCGAAGCGGCGCGATACGTCTCATCGCGCACGGGATGACGGTTAACCGGGAGGCGCTGATGCTCGGCTATCTCACGATTATTCTTGTCTGCCAATTGATCGGCGAATTGTTCGTGACCGCGCTTGGCGTTCCCGTGCCGGGTCCGGTGGCGGGCATGGCGATCCTGTTTGTCGGGCTTATCGCGCGCGGCGGCATCCCCGAGGAGCTTGCGGCCGTCGCGGACGCGCTTCTCAAGAACCTGTCGCTGCTGTTCGTGCCCGCAGGCGTCGGCGTGATGCTCCATGTCCAGCTTCTCCAGCGCGAATGGCTGCCGCTTACCGCCGCCCTCGTCATCAGCACCCTGCTGACCATCGGCGTCACGGCTGCGCTGATGTCCTGGCTGCGGCCGGGCGGGCCGGAAAAGGACGAGTGATGGAACCGCTCCAGGACCTGCGCGACATCTGGGTCTATCTGAGCGCCAGCCCGCTCCTGCACCTTACGCTGACGCTGGCGGCGTTTCAGGCCGGGCAGTGGATCTATGAGCGCGCGAATCTGAACCCGCTGCTCAACCCTGTGCTGATCGCGGTGGTGCTGATCGTCGGCGCGCTGGTGGCGACAGGCACCAGCTACGACACCTATT
>CAYYSM010000026.1:0-14385 GCA_964474225.1 uncultured Hyphomicrobiaceae bacterium | reverse complement strand
GCAGCTTTTCCGGCGAACGCAAGCAGACGCTGCGCTACGGCGAGAACGCGCATCAGAAGGCGGCGTTTTATGTCGGCGGCACCTCGCCCGCGCGCCCCGGTGTCGCGACCGCCCGGCAGGTCCAGGGCAAGGAGCTGAGCTACAACAACATCAACGACACCGACGCGGCCTATGAGCTTGTCGCGGAGTTCGCGCCTTCGGACAGCGCGGCCGTGGCGATCATCAAGCACGCCAACCCGTGCGGCGTCGCGCTGGGCGAGACGGTGGCCGAAGCCTATGACAAAGCGCTGATGAGCGACCGGGTGAGCGCGTTTGGCGGGATAATCGCGGCGAACCGCACGCTCGACGCCGAAGCGGCCGCGAAGATGATGGAGATTTTCACCGAGGTCATCATCGCGCCCGACGCGGACCAGGCGGCGCTCGACATCATCGCGCAAAAGAAGAATGTCCGCCTGCTGCTCGCGGGCGATCTGCCGGACCCGGCCGCGGAGGGTCTGCATCTGCGCAGCGTCGCAGGTGGGCTGCTGGTGCAGACGCGCGACAATGGGCGCATCGGGCCGGACGATGTGCGGGTCGTGACCAAGCGCGCGCCGAGCGAGCAAGAACTGGCCGATCTGATCTTCGCCTTCCGCGTCTGCAAGCACGTCAAGTCGAACGCGATCGTCTATGTGCGCGACGGTGCGACGGTCGGCATCGGCGCGGGGCAGATGAGCCGGGTCGACTCGGCGCGCATCGCCGCGCACAAGGCCCAGGAAGCCGCGCGGGCCAAGCGCGAGTCCGGGCTTGCCAACGAGATGCCGCAGGCCATGGAGATGCCGCAGGGGATGGTCGCGGCGTCGGATGCGTTCTTCCCCTTCGCTGACGGTCTGCTGGAGACGGTGAAGGCCGGCGCGAAGGCCGTGATCCAGCCGGGCGGGAGCCAGCGCGACGACGAGGTGATCGCGGCGGCGGATGAGCACGACGTGGCGATGGTCTTCACCGGGATGCGCCACTTCCGCCACTGAGCGGGGCGGGCTTCACGAACAGCATGGCGATGAAGCCCGCGACGAGGAACACGCCGATGCTGGCGATGCCGATGCGCTGGCTCTCGCTGATGGCGGTCACGCCCGCAACCAGAAGCGGCGCGGCGAAGGCCGTGATCTTGCCGGAAAACGCGTAAAGCCCGAAGAACTCGCCTGACTTGTCGGGCGGCGCGACGCGCGCCATGAAGCTGCGGCTGGCCGATTGGAGCGGCCCGGCCGCCAGCCCGATCAGGATCGCAAAGCCCAGATAGGCCTGCTCCGCGAAGCTGGCCAGCCCACCCGGCTCAGGGCCGCCCGCGATGGGCACGACGAACAGCACGGAGTCGCGATCAATGGACAGCGCGCCGACCGCTCCGGTGATGAGCAGCAGCAGCGCCGCGAGGATTACGGGTTTCGCGCCGACCCGGTCATCCAGCACCCCGCCGAGCGCCGCGCCGATGCCAGCCGTCGCCGCGAGGATGATGCCGAACAGCCCCAGCGTCGCCGAACCCCAGCCAAACACCGACACCGCATAAATGCCGCCAAAGGCAAAGATCGCGGAAAGCCCGTCGGTATAAAGCAGCCGGGCAAACAGGAAGCGGACAACGTTCTTGTATTGCCAGACATTGCGGATCGTGCGCCCGAACTCGCGCCAACCGCCGCGTGCTGCCGCGGAGAGCGAGTGCTTTGGCCCGCGCAAATCCGGCGTGAACAAGAACAGCGGCACCACGAAAATCAGATACCAGACCGCTGCGAACGGCCCGGTGAAGCGCGCCCCCTCGCCCGCTTCGGGGTCGAGTGGCAGCAGCGGCGCAAAGCCCAGCAGCGTTGTTTCCGCGCCATCCTGCACCAGCAAGACTGCCGCGAAGATTACCAGCGCCAGCAGCCCCCCGGCATAACCCGCCGCCCAGCCGAAACCCGACAGCCGCCCCTGGGCGCGGGGCCCCACCAGCGAGGGCATCATCGCGTTGGTCAGCACCGTGGAGAACTCCGCCGCCAGGATTGCCGCGACAATGGCCGTGATGATGAGCGGCAGCGCGCCCATATCGCCCGGCGCGGCGAACCACAGCGCGGCCTGCGCCGCAACGAACACCACCGACCAGCCGAAAATCCAGGGCTTCAGGCGCCCGCTGGCGTCGGCCATCGCGCCGAGCACGGGGCTAAGCAGCGCGACCGCGACGCCCGCCGCCGCCGTCACGAATCCCCAAAGCGACTGCCCGGCGACCGGATCGGTCATGAAGCCCTGCACGAAATAGGGCGCGAACAGGAAGGTCGTGATGAGCGTGTAGAACGGCTGCGCGGCCCAGTCGAACAGCACCCAGCCGCCGATCCCCAGCGGGCCGGCACGGGTCTGCGCGGGCGCGGCGCTTTCGGCCACGCTGCTCATCCGGCGAGATCACGCAGTTGCGCGACGGCGACGGTCAGCTTTGCCAGCGACGGCTCGCCGCCCTCGATCAGCGCAACAATGCCGCCCCGCGTCCGCGATACGGCCGCGCTCGTCTGCTCGAACCAGGCATCGAAATCCGGGTCGGTCGCCTGCACCTCCGCCTCATTCAAAATGCGCAGGGTGAGCGCACGCAGCGCCACCGCCGCCAGCTCCATCGTCGTGTTGACCGCCAGCCGGTCGTAGTAGTCGGTCTGCGCCAGCCCCTCCGCGACGCGGCGCAGCGCGCCCATGCAGAAATAGCCGGACAGTTGATAATACACCCGCGCTGTCTGCAGCAGATCATAGCCGCCTTCTTCGGCGGTGAGAATAATGTCCGGCGCGTCGCCGAGCGGCCCCAGCTTGGCGAGCTTTCCGGCGAGGCTTACCGGCACGCCGGCCGCGTCATACTCGGCCTGCATGACCTCGACGTGCTGGGCCTGCTCCGCCGGGAGCACGGCGTCAAGATGGTCGGAGATGCGCGCGATGCCGTCGCGATAGCGTGAGATGACCGGCTCCAGCCCGCGTGAAAACTTGCCGTGGCGCAGGAACCAGGCCGTGTGGCGGCGGACTTCATTCTGCAAAAGCAGATATAGGTCGAGCTGGCGCATCCCGTCGATCTGGTTGTCGATCGCGTCGATGGCATCATAGAGCCGCCGGAAGCCATAGCTCTGCATCACCGCCGCGAAGGCGTAGGCGATCTCGTCGGGGGAATTGCCCGTCTCCTGCACCAGCCTGACGATGAAGGTCGAGCCGCCCCGGTTGATGATCGCGTTGGCCAGCTGCGTGGCGATGATCTCGCGGCGCAGCGGGTGCGCTTCGATTTCGTCGGCGAAGCGGGTGCGCAGCGTCTCCGGGAAATAGTCTTGCAGCGCGTAGCTCAAATGCGGGTCGCTGCAGACCGGGGAATCGACCATCCGGTCATACAGGTCGATCTTCGCCCAGGCGAGCAGCACCGCCAGCTCCGGCCGGGTCAGCGGCTGGTTCTGCTGGCTGCGGCCGCGGATTTCGGCGTTGCTTGGCAGATCCTCGACATCGCGGTTCAGGCCGCTGTCTTCCAGCGCCTCCATCAGCCGCGCCTGGAAGCCGAGATCCGCCAGCCCGCGCCGCGCGCCCAGGCTGATCGCCAGCGTCTGCAGATAATTGTTGCGCAAGCAGTCATGCGCGACCTCGTCGGTCATGCTGGCGAGAACTTCGTTGCGCGCCTCGCGGGTGATCTTGCCGGCGCGTTCGGCCTTGCCCAGCGCGATCTTGATGTTGACCTCGAAGTCCGAGGAGTTGACGCCCGCCGAATTGTCGATCGCGTCGGTGTTCACGCGCCCGCCGCGCATGGCGAACTGAATGCGCCCACGCTGGGTGATCCCCAGATTAGCGCCCTCGCCGATCACCCGCACGCGCAGCTCGCTCGCCGCCACGCGCACGGCGTCGTTGGCGCGGTCGTTCACGTCGGCGTTGGTTTCGCTGTCGGCGCGGACAAAGGTGCCGATGCCGCCGAACCAGAGCAGGTCGGCCTGCATCCGCAGGATCGCATTGATGAGCTGGTTGGGCGTGACCTCTTCGGCCTCCAGCCCGGTCAATTGGCGGATTTCCGGCGTCAGCGGAATCGCCTTGGCGCTGCGGCTGAACACACCGCCGCCCTTGGAAATCTTGCTGCGGTCGTAGTCCTGCCAGGTGATCCGCGCGAGGTCGAACAGGCGCTTGCGCTCCTCCCAGCTCGTCGCCGGGTCCGGATCAGGGTCGATGAAAATATCGCGGTGATCGAACGCGGCGAGCAGGCGCGTCTGCTTCGACAGCAGCATCCCGTTGCCGAACACGTCGCCCGACATGTCGCCGATGCCGATGGCGGTGAACGGCTCATTCTGGATGTCGTGGTTCAGTTCGCGGAAGTGGCGCTTGACCGCCTCCCAGGCGCCGCGCGCCGTGATGCCCATCTCCTTGTGGTCATAGCCGGCGGAACCGCCCGAGGCGAAGGCATCGTCCAGCCAGAAGTCGTTTTCTTGCGCGATCTGGTTGGCGATGTCGGAGAAGGTCGCCGTGCCCTTGTCCGCCGCCACGACCAGATAGGCGTCGTCGCCGTCACGCCGCACCACGCGCTCGGGCGGGATGACGAGGTCTTCCTTGAGGTTGTCCGTGATGGACAGCAGGCTTGAGATGAACTCCTTGTAGCAGGCCACGCCCTCGTCCATGCGCGCCTCGCGCCCCGCATCGGCCGGAATCTGTCGCGGATAGAAGCCGCCTTTTGCGCCCTGCGGCACGATCACGGCGTTCTTGACCTGCTGCGCCTTGGCCAGCCCAAGCACCTCGGTGCGGAAGTCCTGCGCCCGGTCCGACCAGCGGATGCCGCCACGCGCGATCGGCCCGCTGCGCAGATGAACGCCCTCGACGCGCGGCGAGTGCACGAAAATCTCGGCATAAGGGTGCGGCAGCGGCAGCCCCTCGATCTGCCTGCTCGCCAGCTTGAAGGCGATGGTCGCGGGGCCGCCGTCGACCGGGCCGTGGCGGTAGAAGTTGGTGCGCATCGTCGCCTGAATGACGTTCAGGAAGCGGCGCAGGATGCGGTCCTCGTCCAGGCTGGCGACACCGTCGAGCGCGTCCCCGACTCGCGCGGCAATGGCGTCGGGGTCTTCGGCCTCGGCCGGGTTCAGGTCGGGGTCAAACAGCCGGTGGAACAGCGCGATCAGGTCGCGCGCGATGTCGGGATGCCGCTGGAGCGTGCCGGCCTGATAGCCCTGCCCGAACGGCGCGCCGATCTGGCGGAGATAGGAGCCGTAGGCGCGGAACACTGCGGCCTCGCGCCATGTCAGCCCGGCGCGCAGGATCAGGCCGTTATAGGCGTCATTGACCGCCTCGCCGTACCAGACGCGCAGGAAGCCGTTTTCCAGCCGCTCGCGGACGGCGTCGATCTCGATTGCGCCCTCGGTGCGCGGCTCCAGCAGGATGTCGTGCAGATAGACTGTGCGCCGTTCGCCGCCAATCTGCGGCTCGACCGTAAAGGTGCGCTCCGAACTGGCGGCGAAGCCCATATTCTCGAAGATCGGCACGCGCCGGCTCAGCGAGATCGGCTCATCGAGCTGATAGAGGCTCACGCGCACCTGGGTCGGGCCACAGCTCTCGTCCTTGCAGAACTCCACGGTGATCGGGCACTCAGGACACAGCTCTTCCAGCTTTCGGATGTCGCCGAGCGCCCGGTAAGTGGAGTTGTATTCCTCATAGCCCGCGGAGAAAGCGTCGCTGTAACGCGCGATCAGGCCGCCCGCGCGCTCGCCATACATTTCGCGCAGCCGGTCGCGCAGCGTCTCGCGCCACGAGCGGACGATGTCCTCGATCTGCTCTTCCAGGTCATCCGGCGCCGCACCGATGGCTTCCGAGCCCGTGCGCCAGACGATGACATGTAGCCGCACAAGCGTCGCGTTGGTGAAGAATGGCGTGGCCTTTGTCACCTCCCCGCCGAAGGCCTCCGCCAAATACTCACAGATGCGCACGCGCTTTTCCGTCGAGAACCGATCGCGCGCGACGTAGATGAGCACCGAGGCGAACCGGCCGAAGGTGTCGTAGCGCACGAAGGCGCGGGTCTGCGGCTTAAGCTCCAGCGAGAGGATTTCTGTCGCGAAGGAGAGGAGCTGATCCACGTCGATCTGGAACAGCTCGTCGCGCGGATAGGTGTCGAGCACCGTCCGCAGCGCGCGCCACGAATGGCTCTGCTCCGGGAAGCCCGAACGGTCGAGCACGAGCCTGGCCTTGCGCCGCAGAAACGGGATGTCCTCGACAGAGCGCGTGTAGGCCGACGCGGTGAACAGGCCCGCAACGCGGATTTCGCCGACCGGATGCTCCTCCCGGTCGTAGAGCTTCATGCTGATCGTATCCATGTTCACGCGCCGATGGACGCGCGAACGCAGATTGCCCTTGGTGATAATGAGCGGCTCCGGGCGCAGGAAAACTTCGACCGCCTCGGAGCGCATGCTGGTGCCCTCGCCCGGCTGGCGCAACAGCTTGGCGTTGATGTCGCGAAGAATGCCCATACCGGACCCGGGATCGGGCACCAGCTCCGGCGGCTCGCTGTTCTGCTCGAAGCGGTAGTTCCGCATGCCGAGGAAGACGAAGTTGCGATCCGAAATCCACTCCAGAAAGCGGATCGACTCCGCGCGCTCATCCTCCGGCACCGGCGGATTGTCGGTCTTGTAGCGTTCGACGGCTTCGCGGAAACGCGCCAGCATCGGCTCCCAGTCGCCGACGACCGCGCGCACATCCTCAAGCGTCTGGATGATCGCCTTTTGCAGGACGTTGCGCTCGGTCTCGGACGGCATGTCCTCGATCTGGATGACCATGACGCTTTCGAGGCCGGCCTCGGGCATCTCCTCGACCGGCGGCTCCTTTGCCTTGTGTTCGTCGAGATAGAGAAGGCGGCAGTCAGGGTCGCGCCCAACATGCAGGATCGGGTGGGCAATCCAGTCGAGCTTCAGGCCGCGGTCGATGATCTCGCCGAGCACCGAGTCGACCAGGAACGGCATGTCGTCGTTGACGATATGAACGATGGTCCGGGTTGCCCCGCCTGGCCCGGTCGGCGCACGGCTCATGCGCGCGTTCGGCGTGCCGCGCTGGCGCTGGTGGAAGAACGCGAAGGCCTCGCGCGCCAGCGCCGCCAGCGCCTCCGGGTCCGACTGACGCAGGTCGGCCTCGTTGAGGTCGCTATAGAGGAGCCGCGTGAATGTCCTCAGATTGTCGGTATCTGTGATGTTCGCGGACGCCGCGATCGCTTCGAGCGCCGTGAGAACATCGTCCAGGCTGGAACTTGGAAGAGGCTCAACGGCGGAGGCCATGACGCTTCCTGTTTTTGTGTGTTGGTCGAGAAGGCGAGGATCGTACGCAATCCTGGGCAGCGTGCCGCATTAGTAGGCAGAGAACAAGGGTATCCACATCTTCACACAGCGCGGGCAGGTTTCATTTACAAATTTTGGTCTCCAGCTTTGCGGCGCTTGAAGGGAGTCGCTAGGCTGCGTGTATCAAGCTGATACGGTGGTTCAATATGAAAAAGTTGAGTTTGTGTCTTGTTCTAGGGGTCGTCGCGTTTGCGTTCGGCGTTTCGGGCGATGCGCGGCCCGCCCAGGCCCTCGGCGACTGGCTGCGCGGCCACGACAACTGCACGGTCAAGCATCAGCCGCGCGTGCATCACCGGGTTGTGCGCAAGCATGTCGTCAAGCGTCCCGGCATTTACCGGATCGAGCGCCGGCCGGGCGTCTACGGCTACCGCAAGGTGAAGGTCCGCACGCGCTCGGGCCACATCGTCTACCGCAAGAAACGGGTGCTGCTGAAGCCGTACGAAAACGTCGCGCGGTATCACGAGCCGAAAGAGCGCTGGGTCCACAAACGCCAGCGCATCTACGTCCCCGCGCCGACGCGCCCGCGCGGGGCATGGCCGGACGGCTGCTGAAGCCGGCAACGCGGGCTTAACCGCAAGTTTGATCTCGTGTTGCGCCGCACATTTTTGTTGCGGCGCAACATTTACCTGATTATTATCGGAAAAGTTGCGTTTCAGGTATGGGATCAATGCGGTGTTCTGGCTCTTGCCTCTGATGGCCGTTGAGACGGCAACCGCTGCGCCATGCGGCGCAAGCGGCGGTGGAAGCGGCGCGCCAAATCGCGAGGCGTCTGCGCCCGTCACAAAGCCGGAACCGCGCCCCCGAACCTTGACCCGCATTGCCGACGGCGCTTCCCGCGAGATGGCGCTTCACGTCACGACCACGCTCAGCCGCACATGGCATGACCTCAGCGTTGCCTTCGGCCGCGTCCGGGACGCGATCGCCTATGAGCGGCTCATGCACGCAACGTTCGGCTGGGCCCTGACCCCGATGCAGCGCCTGATGCCCTCCGCCGCCTGGCCGCTGGCCTATGCCACGCCCCAGACCGTCAGCGCATTCACGCGCGGCGCTGGGCCTGTCGCCGGTGCGGATATGTTCGGGATGAGCATCGCCTGGTGGCGCGGCCTCACGCAGGCGACCCCTTGGCAGCAGCCGCTTCTTCCCGCGCCTCAGCCGTTCCGGTCCGGTCACGCGAGCGGACGGCCGAACGACTTCGCGGCTTTCGCGTTCGCGCCGATGCTGGGCTTCGCCGCCGGGCTGCAGCAGATGATGCCGGGGATGGGCTTCGGCCTGTTTTTCTGATTAACGCCCCGGCTGTGCAGTCGCCTGTCTTGTTTCCCGCACAGTTTCCGGCCCCGCAAAGCTTGGCACTGTCCCGTTTTTTGACGAAGGCTGCCGATCCCTCAACTGCTTATTAAGAAAGCTGCACCATGTAATAGGTGCTGCTTCGTTTTCGTTTGAGGGAGTTCGACCATGAAGAAATTGCTGAGCGTCGTTGGCGGCGCGGCCCTGGCCGTGTCGCTCGTCGCAGCGCCGGTTGATCGTGCAAAGGCCGATGGCGGCGCCATCGCGATCGGCGTGGGCGCTTATCTGGTCGTCGACTATCTGGTTGGCGAGAAGTGCTACATGTACAAATGGCCGTTCAACATCATCAAGAAGACGGCCTACAAGCTCAAAGGCAAGCCGGTGTGCAAATACTATCGTGAAGACCGGCGCTACAAGCACTACAAGTAACATTTGGTAGGCGTCCGGGCGCGCGCCGCGGTCTATCCAGACGCCTGCCGCCGCTTTAGCCAGGCGTGGTGCAGGGCGATGGCCGCGGCGTTCGAGACATTAAGGCTGTGGATCGCGCCGGGCGCGGCCAGCGCGCAGACCGCATCGCAATGCTCGCGGGTGAGCCGGCGCAAGCCCTTGTCCTCCGCGCCGAGCACGAGCGCCAGCCGGTCGAAAGCCGGCAGATCCTCGAACACCTGATCGCCGCCCGAATCCAGCCCGATCCGCATGACGCCGAGTTCGCCCAGCTCCTCCAGCCCGCGCGCAAGGTTCGGGATCAGCGCCACCGGCACATGCTCCAGCCCGCCAGAGGCTGCCTTGGCCAGCGCGCCTTCCAGCGGCGGCGAGTGCCGCGCGGTCATCACCAGCCCGTCCGCGCCGAAGGCGGCCGCGCTGCGCAGGATCGCCCCGACGTTTTGCGGGTCCGTGACCTGATCGAGCACCACGATGAGGTTGAGCTTCGCGAAACTCTCGATGTCGCGTGGCGGCAGAGGATCGGTCTCCACCAGCACGCCCTGATGCACCGCGCCCGCCCCGGCCCGTGCGGCGAGATCATCGGGCCGGACGATCTGCGGCGTCAGCCTGCGCGCGGCGAGCACATCGTTCAGCTTTTCGGCGGCATTGGCGGTTGCCAGAACCGCGTGGAACTTGCGCTCGGGGTTGGCGATGACGGCGCGCGCCGCGTGTAGGCCAAAGATCATGACGCCCGCGCGCCGGCCGGCCGCAGGTTTGGCGCTGCGGCGTGCGGCAGGCGGTGTGGTTGGCGCGCGCGATTTCGGCTGTCGGCTCATCGGTGCGCAACATTCGGCTGCGGTTGACAGAACGATCACAGCCTCCCATAACACAGAAAAGGTTGCGAGCGATCCGCGCGTGACCGATTCCCGCCAAGGCCATCCGTGCCGAAGGGACTCCGGGATTTTGGAGGAGTGCCCGAGTGGCTAAAGGGGGCGGACTGTAAATCCGCTGGCTATGCCTACGTTGGTTCGAATCCAACCTCCTCCACCAGTTTTCTGTTCTCGCCTCAACAAGATATGCTGGCCGCTTCGATGATCGCGGGCATCTGCTTCTTCAGCTTGAAGAAGCCCTTGGTCGCGTGGGGCCATGCCGCCGCGTCCCACGGGCGCAACACCTCGATGAGCGAGACGCCCGCATCCGCCAGCGCCGCACGCGCCGACGCAAGGCGCTCGCCCGCCGGGCCAACTGGCGCGTGGGCCGTCAGCACCGTATCCAGGTCATTTGCGCGCGCCCAGTCCGCCAGCGCCGCGCCCCAATCCGCCGCAGTTGAGCGCTCGCTTTCCACGCCGAAATACGCGCTGGCCCGCACGAGCGCGTCGGCGACCGCCCCTTCCGCAAAGCTACACGCGCTCTCCGACACCGGCAGGGGCGAGCGCGCGGGCGTCGCCGTCAATCCGATCGACGCGACCGGCATGGCCGGCAGGTCCAGCGTCTCCGGCGCACAGTCTTCCTCGGTCACCAACAGCCCCGCGCGGCGCGGCTTGCCGGCTATGTCCGGGTGCCGCAGCGGGACCAGCGGATGCTCTTCTTCCTCGCTGAGCGGCGGCGCGGATGTCGCCAGCTGACCGGCCGGGTTGAACCGCCCATCGGTAAATTTCGCGATGTTGTCGGGGCGCGCCAGATAGGTCTTGCCCTTGGTGTGAAGCCCGCCGACCCACCGCCAGCCCAGCGTGTTCGACGCCGGATCGCCGTCCAGCAGATGTCGCAGGAAGAAATCCGCGCCGAGCTGCCAGGGCAGGCGCAGGGTGAAAATCCAGATGCTGGCGAACCACATGCGCGCATGATTGTGCACATAGCCGGTCTCGACCAGCTCGCGTGCCCAGGCGTCGAAACAGTCGATCCTGGTGCGCCCCTCGACCGCCTCGGTATAGCCAGCACGCAGGCCCGGCTCGGCCTCGACCCGCTCGGCGAGCGCGGCGACATCCCGGCGATAGGCGCGCCAGATACTCGGTCGCTGCTCCAGAAACCCCTTGGAGTAGGTGCGCCAGAAGACCTCCTGCACGAACTTCTCCGCCGATGAGAGGCTGTGACGCTCAAGCGTCTGCGCGACCACCTCTTGCTCCAGCACGAGCCGGTGCCGAAGCCAGGGCGACAGGCCGGAGACCTGCGTGTGTCGTCCCGGCCCGAAGTCGAAATTGCGCAGCTTTGCGTAGTCGCGCCCGGCGCGCGGCAGGAAGTCCGCAAGACGTGCCAGACCCGCCTCGCGCGTCGGTTCGGGGTGCGCGGCCATGTCTCCAATCCGTCTCAGGTGCGATACGTAGAGAGGGTACGCGCCGCGTCATGCGCAGATTGTTAACGTCTGCCTGCGCCAATCGCTTCATACTGCCGCACAAGAAAGACGGAAAAGATGGACAGTTTTGCCCTCATCGACATTGCCGCGCTGATCGCCGCCGCTGTGCTCGGCGCGATGCTGTTCTTCGCCGGGGTCGTCGCGCCGCTGGTGTTCGCGCAGTTCCCCGAGGACGAGGCCGGCGCGTTCATCCGGCGGCTGTTCCCGCGCTATTATGACGTGCTGGCGATCGTGAGCGCGCTCGCGGCTGTGCTGGCGCTCGGCACCGTAGAGGGCGTCATTCTGGCAGCGGTGGCGGCGCTGTTCGTCCTCTCGCGCTTTTGGCTGATGCCGCGGATCAATGCTGCGCGGGACGCGGGCGCGGCAGCCGTCAACCGCTTCGAATCGCTCCACCGGGCGAGCGTCATCATCAACCTCGTGCAGATGGCCGCGCTGCTCGTGGTGATGGTTCTGGCGCTCGCCTGAACAAAAGGATCAATGGGATGAAAGTCGTCATTTTCGGCGCGAGCAAGGGCATCGGGCTCGAGACCGTGCGCCGCGCCCTCGAAGCGGGCTATCAGGTGCGCGCCTTCGCCCGCACCGCCACGACGATCCCGGATGAACACCCCAACCTGGAAAAGATGGACGGCGACGCGCGCGACCCGCAGGCCGTGTGCGCGGCGATCGGCCCCGACGACGTCGTCATTCAGGCGCTTGGCATCTCCTTGAGCCCGCGAAACGTCATCAGCCCGGTCACGCTATTCTCGGACGCCACGCGCGTGCTGGTGGACGCGATGAACGAAGTCGGGGCGAGGCGGCTGATCTGCGTGACCGGATTCGGCGCGGGCGACAGCGCCGGGCGCGGCGGGTTTCTCTACCAGGCGTTCGGGCGGCAAGGGCTTCTGAAGCGCGCCTATGACGACAAGGACATTCAGGAGTGGATCATCCGCCGCAGCGGGCTGGACTGGACGATTGCGCGGCCCGGCATCCTGACCGATGGGCCCCACACCGGCCGCTACCAGGTTCTGACCGATGCGCGGGAATGGCGGCTCGGGAAGATTTCGCGGGCGAACGTCGCGGACTTCCTTGTTCAGCAGATCGGCAGCGACGCGCATATCTGCGAGACGCCGGTGCTCATCGAATAGGCTCACGCGCGGATCGTTGGAGCGAGCGGCGGGAAATCCGCCAGCGCGGCGATGATCGCTTCCGGCGCATCCTCCTGCACCAGGTGGCCCGCCCCCGGCACTTCGATGAAGCGCGCTTGCGGCAGCATGGCGTGAAAGCGCCGGCCGGTCTCGATGGGGATCCACTGATCCTCCGTCCCCCAGAGCACCTGCGCCGGGCAGCGCAGCTCGCCGTAGCGCGGCTCGACCTCGTCGGTGTATTTCATGTCCATATGCGCGATCTGGCGGTAAAGCGCGATCTGCCCCGCCTCGCCGAGCCACGGCGCTTTGTAAGGCGCGAGTTCCTCTGCCGCGATCGGACGCGCCATCGCCGTACGCAGATAGGCGTCGAGCAGCGCCTCATGCATATAGGCCGGCATCCCGGCGAAGGCAGCTTCGTGGTGGCGCACATGCGCGACAAACGGCGAGCCCCACGGGCGGATCGCCACCGGGTCGATCAGCGTCAACGAGGCATAGTCGCGGCCATTGAGGAAATGCGCGCGGAGCGCGGTCGCGCCGCCGAAGTCATGCGCCACGACATGCGGGCGCTCCAGACCCCAGTGATCGAGCAGCGCGGCGAACACCTCGTTCTGTATGCCGAGCGAGACATCGGGCAGGTCGCCCTTCGCTGACGCGCCATAGCCGAGCATGTCGTGGAAATGGACGCGGAAATGCCGCACCAGCCACGGGGCGATCCGGTGCCACTCATGCGCGGAGAACGGCGTGCCGTGCAGCAGGACGAGCGCCGGCGCGCCCTTGGGCCCCATGATCCCATAGCGGATTTCAGAACCGCGGAAGCTGTGCGCCCCGCCAAGCGGGAGAGGCATTTACGTTCTCGCTGTTTGATCCGAAACAGGCGGCGCCCCGCGATAAAATGCCGGAAACGGGGTGCGCTGCCCGTTCCCGGACAACCTCATTCGTAATTCCCGCCGCGATAGCCGCCCTTCATCCCGTCCAGCTCGCTGCGCAGCCAGCGCACCTCATGCTCCAGAAACTCGATCCGCTCTTTCAGCTTCAGGAAAATCCAGATCACGGTGCCGGCGATGAGCAGGATCATTATGTTCTGAAGGGCGTCCATCTGCAGACCTTTCCTGTTGGCGGGCGTCAACGCTCGGACGAGCGCAGCACAAGCACGGAGCATTTTGCGTGCCGCACGACGCGATGCGCCGTCGAGCCAAGCAGGTAATCGCTAAAGCCCGGCTGATGCGAGGCGATGACGATGGCGTCGGCGTTCTTTTCCTTAGCCGTGCCGAGGATGCCGGCGGAGGCCTGGCCGCTACGAACGACGATCTCCGCCTGCACGCCGGCCTCGTCCGCGATCTTGGAGAGCGCCGATTGCGCGTTCTGCCTGGCGCGGTCAACGAAGCCACCCGGGAGTTCGGCCGCGACGTAGGTGGGGATGTCCTCCACCACACTCATCAGAATGATGCGCGCATCGTCGCCGCCGAGCTGGCGCGCGGCGTAAAGCATGGGCTGCGCTTTTTCGACTTCCGACAGCGCTACTGGAACAACAATCGTCTTGAACACGGGCGATCCTCCTCTTTGTCAGCTTCCGCACTGCAGGAGTTTAGAACAGCGCGCCCTGCGGAGCATTCATTTTACGTGCCGCGGGCGGAAAGTCTTGTGCAGTATTTCCCGGCTCAGCGGTCGCGCGGAATGGGCCTCGGCCGCTCCTCGGGCAGCACGCCCTGACGCCGGGTGAGCAGCACGATCTGCAGCAGCACGCCGACCATCAGCACACGCGCCGCGCCCGCCTGCGTCGCCATGTCGGGCGGCAAGGCCCGTGTGACGATCTCGGTGCCCGACCATACCAGCCAGACCAGCACGGTACCCAGCAGCGCGCCCTTGTTGTTGCCGCTGCCGCCGACGATCAGCATGGCCCAGA
>CAYYSM010000025.1:10424-14550 GCA_964474225.1 uncultured Hyphomicrobiaceae bacterium | reverse complement strand
ACGGTTACACGATGCTTCCGCGCCAGCGCCCGCAGCGCGAACAGCCGCTCCTCGGTGCGCTCCAGATCGGCCTGTGAGAAGGCGCAGTCGCGCAGCGCCGTCTCGATCGTGTCGCGCGCCTCGCCCGCCTCGGCCAGCACGCGCTCCAGCGCCTCGACGACGGGCGCGACAAGCTCGCCGCCGCCGAACCGCTCCAGCCGGCGCAGCGCCGAACTCAGCCGCTCTTCCGCGCCAGTGTTGCCCGACAGGCTCTCGAACGCGGCATCCAGCTCGGTGGCGATCTTTTCGGCGTTCATCATGGTTTGCCGGGCCTCGGCCAGACGCTCTTCCTCGCCCTCCTCCGGCGCCAATTCCTCAAGCTCATCAAGCGTATGGCGCAGATAGTCGGCGTTCTCCCGGGCTTGCGCAAGCGCGGCCTCCCGCTCGGCCAGCTCGCCTTCCAGCGCGCGCCATGCGTCCCAGGCGCGGCGCACAGCGTCGGCGTCGGCCGTCAGACCGCCATAGCAGTCCAGCAGCCGGCGATGCGTGGCGGCATCGGTCATTGCCCGGTCGTCGTGCTGTCCGTGGATTTCAACGAGCCGCGCGCCCGTCTGGCGCAGCATCTGGACGCTCACCGGCTGGTCGTTGATGAAGGCGCGCGTGCGGCCATCGGCCTGCTGCACGCGGCGCAAGATCAGTTCGCCGCCCGCATATGCATCAAAGTCGTTGTCGGCCAGCCAGCGGATCGCCTCGTGCGACTCGGGCAGGTCGAATCGCGCCGTGACCTGGCCGCGCGCCTGTCCCGCGCGCACCAGGCTTGCTTCGCCGCGGCTGCCAAGCGCAAGACCAAACGCATCGAGCAGGATCGACTTGCCCGCACCAGTCTCGCCGGTGAGCACGCCCAGCCCGGCACCGAATTCGAGATGGAGCCTGTCGATAAGGACGATGTTCTCAATCAAAAGGGCCGTCAGCATGATGCCCTTATATGATGATTCCCGCGGAGCGCGTCAGAGTGGACTGGCTTGCTGCAGCGCTTGCAACTGCCGGCTGATCCACGAGCCGGCATCCGCGCGCGGCTCGAGCCCGTCACTTTGCAGCAGCGCATAAGCGTCATCGTACCACTGGCTTTCCGGGTAGTTATGCCCCAGCACAGCAGCAGCCGTCTGCGCCTCGCTCTTGATGCCGAGCGCCATGTAAGCCTCGGTCAGCCGCGACAGGGCCTCTTTCACATGCGCGGTCTGCTGGTATTTCTCGACCACGGTGCGGAAGCGGTTGATCGCCGCGATATAATTCTCGCGCTCCAGATAGTAGCGGCCGACCTGCATCTCCTTGGCGGCCAAAAGGTCGCGCGCGATCTTGATGCGCTTGCGCGCCTGCGGCGCATAGCTGCTGTCCGGGTAGCGGCGCACCAGGATTTCAAGCTCGTTCAGAGCCTTTTCAGTGTCCGACTGATCGCGGTCCGGGCTGTTGATCCGCTCAAAATAGGCCGAAGCAATGATGTGCTGTGCGAGCGGCGCCTCGTCCGTGCCAGGGTGGAGCGTGAGATAGCGCCGGGCCGCGCTGACCGCCTTGGGGTGGTCGCCTTGTTTCCAGTTGGCGTAGGCGCTCAAGACCATGGCGCGGCGCGCTTCCGGCGAGTAGGGATAATTCTTGTCGACTTCCTCGAACTTTTCCGCTGCGCTCTTCCATTCGCCCTCGTCGAGCAGCGTGTCGCCCTCCGCGTACAGGTCAGCCGCGCTTTTTTCTTCCACCGGGGCTTCTTCTTCCGCGAACATGCTGGACAGCGAGGTCGAGGCGCAGCCGCTTAGCGCCCCCGCACAGAGCGCGACCATCACCAATCGCGCCGCACGACCAGCCGAAAGCGTGCGAAACACCATTTCGAGACCGGGCATGTGAGCCACCTTTCCTAACGACGCTTGTCGCCGCGCCGTGCAATAGCCGCTATCATGCATCGCCGCCCGCGCAAGCTCCCCCGTCCGAGCGACGACTTGTCAGAATCACGCACATTCGGTGCTCAATCAACACAGCGAATATGGTTATTTTGTGCGTCTCACCGGCCTTAGCGGCACAGGATGACACGCATCCAGCACGCTGACGCAGCGCGAAAAAACAGCTCTCCGCCCTTGCCTTGCCCGCGCCGCCGCTGGCGGGTGTGGCGTCCAGCCGCAGGTTGACCTCGGCGCGCGCATGCGTTCAAACCTTACGCCACGTCCGAACCAAGAATTCTGCAACGGAAAGATATGAACAAGGAACTCACACAAGCGCAGCATCTGGCGCTGTCCAAGAGCGAAACGCCGATTCTGCTCCTCGAAGGCATCGCGGAAACGGCCGTCGAAGCGCTGCATGCTGATGGATACACCAACGTGACGCGCCTGAAAACGGCGCTCGACCCGGAAGAACTGAAACAACGCCTGCAGGACGGCGTGCGCATGCTCGGCATCCGCTCGCGCACACAACTCACCGCCGACATCTTCGAGGCCGCGCCGCGGCTGATCGCGGTGGGCTGCTTTTCCGTCGGCACCAACCAGGTGGACCTGGCGGCGGCCGGCGCGAAAGGCATCCCGGTGTTCAACGCGCCGTTCTCCAACACGCGCAGCGTCGCCGAGCTGACCATCGCGGAAATCATCATGCTGTTCCGGCGCATTTTCCCGCGCTCGACGGCGGCGCATGATGGCGTCTGGCAAAAATCCGCGAGGGACAGCCACGAGATCCGCGGGCGCACGCTGGGCATCGTCGGCTACGGAAACATTGGCACGCAGCTTGCCAATCTGGCCGAACTGATGGGCATGAAGGTGATCTTCCATGACCAGACCGAGAAGCTGCGGCACGGCAATGTCACCGCCGCGGAGGACCTCATGGACCTGCTGCGGCGCTCCGACGTGGTCTCGCTCCACCTGCCCGAGACGCCGCAAACCAGGGGTATTATTGGCGAGCAGGAAATCCGCGCGATGAAGCCCGGCGCGTTTCTCATCAACAACGCGCGCGGCACGCTGGTGGACATAGACGCGCTGGCGCGGGCGCTGCAGGACGGGCATCTGCGCGGCGCGGCGATCGACGTGTTCCCGTCCGAACCGTCCTCGAACCAGGAAGAGTTCGTCTCGCCGCTGCGCGGCCTGGACAATGTGATCCTGACCCCGCATGTCGGCGGCTCCACCGAGGAGGCTCAGGAACGCATCGGCACCGAGGTTGGGCGCAAGCTGATCGAGTATTCCGACGTCGGCTCGACGATGGGCGCGGTGAACTTCCCGCAGGTGCAGCTGCCCGTGGCTGCCGCTCAATCCAAGCGCTTCATCCACATCCATCACAACATCCCCGGCATGATGCGCCGGCTCAACGACGCTTTCGGCGCGCGGGACGTGAACATTACCGCGCAGTATCTGCAAACCGAGGGCGAACTCGGCTATGTTGTGCTGGACGCCGAGGTGAAGGAGGATATCGCGGCCGATCTCCTCGCCCAGCTGCGCAGCCTGGAGGGCACGATCCGCTCGCGGATGGTGTACGGTCCGGGCGAGGCCATGTCGCGCTGATTCGCTGTCAGTCGGGAGCGCGCCGCGGCGGATAATGGGGGAACGCGGTGGCGAACGGCTCGGACTCCGAGGGGAACGCGAACGGCGAACAGGGGCGGCTGGGGCGCCTGCGCGGCCGGCTCGGCGCGGCGTCCGAGCGCGTCCGGGACCGGCGCGTCCTTTCGGTCACGTGCCTGCTCGGCGGGGCCATTCTCGGCGCTCTCGGCGTCTATGCGGGTCTCGGGCTGGAGTGGGACAGCCCGACCGTCGAAGAGGATCAGTGCGCCAGCTACGTCCAGGGGCGCATCGCCTGGAACGATGACGGCAACACCCGGTGGGACGCGAGCTGGCTCAATAGGCTGTGTGAGGGGACGGCGCGCCCTGTCCAGCCCGGCCTGTGCTTCAGCGGCATCCGCGAGGTCCCGCTCGAACAGGGCGCGGCGATCCAGGAGGACTGGAAGGACGCCGTCGCGCTATGCGCCGGCACGGAAAACGCGCAGGCGCGCATCGATTGCTACCGGGACGGCGTCCAGCGCGGGCTGCATTTCCGCGACGCCATCGAGCAGTGCAACCCGCCCCCGATGATCCGTTGAGCATCTGGTCCGCGCGCTCGTTGTTGCCGATCGCCGCGGTGAGCGACG
>CAYYSM010000025.1:0-10414 GCA_964474225.1 uncultured Hyphomicrobiaceae bacterium | reverse complement strand
ATCGAGCAGTGCAACCCGCCCCCGATGATCGCCGGACGCACGGCCTGCGAGCGGCTGGTGCAGGGCAATATCGCCTGGAACAGGGCCGGCGATACGGCCTGGACCCCGCGCCGGCTCGATCTGCTGTGCGAGGACACCTCCCGCCCGACCCAGCCGCTGCTTTGCTTCGACAGACTGTTCCACGGCAGCGGCCCCTGGGACAGCATCATCGGCGACAACTGGCGCCGCGCCGCCCAGCTCTGCGCCGGCACCAACAGCGTCCGCGAGATCACGAACTGCGTCACCGGGAACTTGGCGGAACTGGAGGCCGGGGATATCGAGTCCGAACCGCAGATCCTCGATGCCAACGAGAACACTCCGCCCCCTCAATCCCGCGCCGACCGGCTGTTCCGCGCCGTTCTGCAGACCTGCAACCCGCGCCGCCCCACGGATCGCAGCGACCAGTGCCAGCGGTTCGTGCAGGGCAACATCCCCTGGAGCGAGGCGGGCTATCAGGACTGGGAGCCGGCGGTGCTCGACCAGCTCTGCGGCAAGACCCGCGCGCCGCAACAGCCCGGACTGTGCTTCTTCCGCGCCGTGAGCGGCGAGATCGAGGGCGAGACCAAGGGCGAATCAACATGGGCCTACGCCGTGCGGCTCTGCGCGGGCGCCAACGATGCCGACGCCCGGCTTGCGTGTTACGCGCGCGAGCGCGATGCCGGAAAAGACAGCCGCGCGGCAATTCGGGCTTGCAAAGAGGCCGAACAAGATTGAAGCAATAAGGGTTGGTTAAAAGACGGTGACCAGGCCGCGACCATTGCCCGTGCCGAGGGCCAACCGCTCAGGAGCAAATTCGCATGCCCCGTTTCATAAGTTTGCTGACCGTTTTCCTGGCCTTGATGGCCCCGGTCATAACCGCCGAGGCGCAGCCGCGCGACTGGGAAGTGCTAGGCGAGCAACGCAGCCGCCCCGGCGTCGAGAGGCTCGTGATCGATGTGCCCGGGCGCCGCGCCGGGCGTTTCGACGCGCTCAAGGTGGCCGTGCGTGGCGGCAATATTCTGCTGCTTGATGTCGAGATCACCTTCGGCAACGGCGACCGCCAGAGGATCGAGACACGGTTCCCCATCACCGCGGGCAATGAGACCGGGCCGATCGACCTTGAGGGCGGCGGCCGCTTCATCCGCTCGGTCGAAGTGCGCTACGGCTCGCTCGGCTTTCTCGGGCGGCCCACGGTGGTGGTGCTAGGATCGCGAGCAGGCCGACCCGCCGGACCACCGGATGTGGTGTTCCGCGATCTTGGCCCACGCTGGGATCGCTTGGGAGTCGAGCGGGTGGAGCGCGAGCGTGACCGCGATGTCATCAATCTTTCGCGCCGCGACGGCCGCTTCGATGCGATCCTGCTGCGCGTGCGGCAAAGCCCGATCCGGCTGCGCCGCGTCCGCGTGGTCTTCGGCAATGGCCAGCGGCAGGACTTTGATCTGCCCAATGTGCTGCGCCGCGGCGATAGCCCCGTGCTGGAGCTGCGCGGACGGCAAGGCCGGTTCATTGACCGGATTGTGCTCGTCTACCGCGACATCGGCAGCCCGCGCCGCGCCCGAGTCGAGGTTTTCGGGCGGCAGGCTGAGCGGCGGCCGGTATTCCGTGAGCTTGGCCCACGCTGGGAGCGCCTGTCCGTTGAGCGTGTTGAGCGCGAGCGCGAGCGGGATGTCATCAATCTTTCGCGCCGCGACGGGCGCTTCGACGCGATCCTGTTGCGCGTGCGGCAAAGCCCCATCCGCGTGCGGCGCGTCCGCGTCGTCTTCGGCAATGGCCGGCGGCAGGACTTTGATCTGCCCAATGTGCTGCGCCGCGGCGATAGCCCCGTGTTGGAGCTGCGCGGACGGCAAGGCCGGTTCATAGACCGGATCGTGCTCGTTTACCGCGACATCGGCAGTCCGCGCCGCGCCCGCGTCGCGGTTTTCGGGCGGCAGGCTGAGCGGCAAGGCTTCCGGGAACTGGGGCCTGACTGGACGCGGCTTTCCATCGAGCGCGCGGAAGGCAGCCGGACCGAAGAGGTGATCCCGCTCTCGCGGGCTGACGGCCGCTTCGACGCACTGCTACTGCGCGTTTCGCGCAGCCCGGTTCGCATCCGCCGTGTGCGCGTGGTCTTCGGCAACGGAAACCGGCAGGATTTCAGCCTGGCCGAGATCATTCGCCCGGGTCAGGAAGCCGGTCCACTGGAACTGCGCGGACGGCAGGGCCGATTCATCCGCAGGATCGTGCTCGTGCATCGTGATGCCGGCGGCGACCGGCGCGGCCGCGTCGAGGTGTGGGGCCGCCAATCCGACCGCTGAAGACCGGCCCCGCGCTCCTACTGGCGCGGGGCTTTCTTCCTCAGGCCGGCGCGGCGAAATCCAGATAGCGCGACCGCAGCCTCTGGGCGATCGGCCCCGGTTTGCCGTCGGCCACCGGATGGTCGTCGATGCTGACCACCGGCAGCACGAAGCTGGAGGCGCTTGTGAGGAACGCCTCGCGGGCGGCAAGCGCTTCATCCACGCTGAACGGGCGCTGATCCACCGGCAACTTCTCCGCTTCGATCAGGCTCAGAAGCCGGCTGCGCGTCAGGCCGGGAAGGATCGCGCGGCCCAGCGCGCGGGTGACGATCACGCCCTCATTCGTCACGATGAACGCCGAGGACGATGTGCCTTCCGTGACCAACCCGTCCTCGACCATCCAGGCCTCGAAGGCGCCGCGCTTTTTCGCCTCTTGCTTGCCCATCGCCTGGGGCAAGAGCGCGATGCTTTTAATGTCGCGGCGCAACCAGCGCAGGTCCGGCGTCGTGATGACCTTCACCCCGGCTTCCGCGTTGGGGTCGCCGAAATAGTCGCGCGGCTGGGTAAAGGCGATCACGGTTGGTTGGACGTCGGGATACGCGAAGTCGCGCTCGGCAACGCCGCGGGTCACCTGTACATAGACGATGCCGTTATCCAGCCGGTTGCGCTCCATCAAGCCGTGATGCATCTCCTCGATCTCTGCATCACTCATGTCGAGCCTCATTTCGAGCTTTTCGAGCGAGGCGCGCAGGCGCTGCAGATGCGGCACGAAGTCGATCATCCGGCCGCCCAGCACCGCTGTGACTTCATAAACCCCATCCGCAAATAGAAACCCGCGATCAAAGATCGAAATCCGCGCATCCTCGGCCGCGACGAACTCGCCGTTCACATACACATAACGTGTCACACCTGCTCTCCCGGAAGCAGCACCGCTCCTGATCGTCCCGCCGCGCGGTTATCGCGCCGGCTTGCGCGGGAGTCAATCTAAGCGGCGCTTCTTCCGGGAGCCGTGTCACTGCTGGAGGAAACCGCGGACTTCGCGTATCAATTCCTCGCTCTTGTCCGCATCGCGGCTCTCGATCGCCTCCTCGCGCCTGGGCACACGCACGCCGCGCTGAACGGCCGGACGCTCCGCAATCTCCGACAGCCAGCGCTGGAGATGATCCAGCCCATCGACCGAAACGCCGGACCAGTCATGCGTGCGCGCCCAGCACCAGTTGGCGATGTCGGCGATGGTGTAGTCGTCGCCCGCCAGGTAGTGGCTTTCGGCCAGCCGCCCGTCCAGAACCTCCAGCAGCCGGCGGCTTTCGTTCTGGTAGCGGGCGATGACGGCCGGGATTTTCTCCTGCCAGTAACGGTGAAACACATTGGCCTGGCCCATCATCGGGCCGACGCCGCCCATCTGGAACATGAGCCACTGCATCGTGCGGCTCCGGCCCTTCTCGTCGGCAGGCATGAGAGCGCCCGTCTTCTCCGCGAGATAGACCAGGATCGCGCCGGACTCGAAGACCGCGAAATCGTCGTTGCCGCGGTCGACGATCGCGGGGATGCGCCCGTTCGGGTTGATTTTCAGGAACCAGTCCTGCTTCTGCTCGCCCGCGCCGAGGTCGATCGGGTGGACGGAATACGGCAGGCCCAGCTCTTCCAACGCAACCGAAGCCTTGTAGCCGTTCGGCGTTGCAGCGGTGTAAAGTTCAATCATCGCGTCTCCGTTGCGAGGTTTTTTTCCGGCCGCGCGCCAGACGCACGCCACGTCAGGCGCAGATGGCACGTCTCCGCGGGACCTAAGCGCCAGTGCGCGGAATGAAACTCAACTTGTCGTGACAGGCGCGTTACTCGGCGGGCAGATGCTCGTTCAGGCGCGGCATGATCTCCACGAAGTTGCAGGGCCGGTGCCTGTAATCGAGCTGGTACTGCAGGATGCCGTCCCAGGCGTCCTTGCACGCGCCCGGCGAGCCGGGCAGGCAGAAGATATACGTGCCGCCCGCAACGCCCGCGAGCGCGCGCGACTGGATGGTCGAGGTGCCAACCTTCTCGAAGGAGAGCATGTGCATGACGACCGAAAAGCCGTCGATCTCCTTCTCGAACAGCGGCCGGATGGCTTCCGGCGTGACGTCGCGGCCCGTGAGGCCGGTCCCGCCCGTAGAGATCACCGCGTCGATCTGCGGGTCAGCGATCCAGCGGCGAACTTGCGCGCGGATCTGCTCGACATCATCGCGGACGATCGCGCGGTCGGCGAGTTCATGGCCGGCGTCCATCACGCGATCGGCGAGCAGGCTGCCGGATTTGTCATCGGATAGCTGGCGGCTGTCGGATACCGTCAGGACGGCGATGCGGACAGGCTTGAACGGCTTGGTCTCATCGATCCCGGGCATTGGAGCTTCCTTTCGCGTTTTCCGGTATTTCGGCGCGAACCCGCGCGCCCGTCAAGCGCCCGGCGGCGCGCCGCCCCACGGCCCCCGGTCATTCGAATCGCTCTGCGCGCGCTCACTTTCGTTTGGAGCGCCCTGCTTGCGCCGCTGCCCCGCATCCGGCACGCGCCAGCGACGGCGCCGGCCCGTCAAGGCGCGATAGGGCTTGCCGCGCCGCGCGTCGTAGACCGTGCCCTTGCGCCCGATCCCGCCGATCCACAACAGCGGCAGCAGTATCATTCCGGCGATGAATCCGCCGATATGCGCCCACCATGCGATCCCGCCGCCCATGCTGGGCCGGAACATCTCCACCGCGCCCTGCAGAACCTGCAGACCGAACCACAGCACGACGAAGGACAGCGCGGGCAGCTCGAAGAAGAGCGGGATGAAGACGATCGGAAACAACATGATGAGCCGCGCGCGCGGGAAGGTCGCCGCATAGGCCCCCATTACGCCCGCCACCGCGCCGGACGCGCCCAGCACCGGGACCGGCGAATTCTGGTTGAAGTAGAAATGCGCCAGATTCGCCGCGATGCCGCAGAGGATGTAGAAGATGAAGAATGTCACGGAGCCATAGCGGCTTTCCACCGAGCTGCCGAAGATGTAAAGCGTCCACATGTTCAGCAGGATGTGCAGAAATCCGCCATGCATGAAAAAGCTGCTGATGAAGGGGAAGTAGTCGTTCGGCGACAGCCCCTGATATTGCGCCCAGACCGGGTTGGTGTAGCGCAGCGGCACGAGCGCATATTCGTAGATGAATTTCTGGCCGACCAATCCCTGCATCGAGATCTGGAACAGGAACACGACCGCATTCGCAATGATGAGCGCGTAGACGACGGTTGGCGTGGTGCGGACGACAATCGAATCGCGAATGGGGATCATGAAGTGCTGCCTGACGGGTTGCCGCTCGCGGGCGGGAGCAAGGCTTAGCGTAGCAAAGCCGGCGGGAAGCGCCTATGCGGCCTCGCGCGCAAGCTGCGTCACGCTTTCCAACACATGGCCGTAGTTGCGCAAAATCCAATAATGACCCGCGCCCTCGATGGGCCGCACGTCACAGCCGGGGATCAGCTCGCCCAGCCGAAGCGCCGCTGAGACCGGCACGTTCCGGTCCGACAGGCCCTGCCAGAGGATGGTGGGCGCGGCGATGTTCTCAAAGGGCAGGTTCCAGGGCCGCGAGAAGCAGCGCAGTTCCTCGACCGCGCCCCCGACGCCCGGGCGCACACCCTCGCGCAGGCCGCGCATCAGGTTCTTGCGGATGCGCTTTTCCGAGAGAATGCGCCAGTCGGACGGCGCGGAGCGGCTCATGATGAGCGCAGCCATCGCATCGGGTACGAACAAAAAGCCCATGCGGCCAAATGTGAACAGGACGCGGTAGAGCAGCGGCACGCCGGGCAGCACGCGGAAGGTCAGGCGATGCGCCGGGCCGATGCGCTTTGGGCTTTCCGGGCCGGCGAAGGGCCCGACCGGGGAAACCAGGGCCATCGCGCTCACCCGCTCCGGCCGCGCCGCGGCGAAGGCCACCGCAAACGGCGCGCCGCCCGACACGCCCGCGACGGCCACGCGCCGCAGGCCCAGCGCATCGCACAGCGCCGCGATCTCCGCCGCGCTGCCGAGCAAGGGCCGGGCCTTGGCATAGCTGGACAGTCCGAAGCCCGCGCGCTCGGGCGCGATCAGCCGCAGGCCGTTGTCCCGCGCAAAGTCATCGGCGATGGCGAACATGAACCGCGAGCCGGGCGTGCCGTGGAAACACAGGATCGGCAGACCGTCCGCCGCGCCGTATTCGCGAAAGCCGATGACGCGCCCATCGGCCATGACCAGCCGGCTGTCCTCGCCCTGACGCGCGATGCGCGGGGCCGCGCCCAGCTCGTTTTCCATCGCCCTGACCCTACTCGACCGGCAACCGTATCGTGGCCTTCAATCCGCCAAGCACACTCTTGCCCAAGGTGATGTCGCCGCCATGACCGCGAACAATGTCCCGCGCGATCGACAGGCCCAGGCCGGTGCTCTTGACGTTCTGGTTGCGCGAATCGTCCAGCCCGAAGAAGGGCCGGAACACCTCCTCGCGCTGCTCGATCGGGATGCCTGGCCCGTCATCCTCAACATCCACCGTGATCGTGCGAGGGTTACGCCGTGCCGTGATCTGAACGGTCTCCGCGAAGCGCGTGGCGTTCGCGGCCAGGTTCATGACGGCGCGCTTGATGGCGTTGCGCCGCGCGACCAGCGGAACCGCCTCCGGCGCTTCGAGCGCGATCTCTTTCTTGCCGCCGCCGGCTGTCTCGGCAACCTCCTGCAGCACCTCGACCAGATTGAACGCCACCGGCTCCTCGCCGGCATCGCCCTTGGCGAAAGCCAGATAGTCCTCCAGCATCTGCTGCATCTCGTCGATGTCCGCGCTCAGGCTCTCGGCCTCGGGGCGATCGCCGAGCATGGCGAGTTGCAGGCGGAAGCGCGTGAGCACGGTGCGCAGGTCGTGGCTGACGCCCGCGAGCATGGTCGTGCGCTGCTCCACGTGACGCTCGATCCGGTCGCGCATCTCCACGAAGGACTGCGCCGCCAGCCGCACCTCGCGCGCGCCGCGCACCTTGAAATCCTCCGGCGCGGGCTGTCCGCGGCCGAAGCGTTGCGCCGCCTCGGCCAGCGTCAGGACCGGGCGAATCTGGTTGCGCAGGAACAGCACCGCGACGATGAGCAGCACAAGCGAGGTGCCGACCATCCACAACAGGAAGATATGCGAGTTGGAGGCGTAGGTCTGGTTGCGCCGCGCCAGCACCTGTAGCACCGCGTCTTCCAGCTTGATGCGGATTTCGACATAGCGCGATCGCCCGACCGTATCGATCCAGAACGGGCGGCGGATGCGCCGGCGGATTTCGCGCGACAGCGTGCGGTCGAGCAGATCGAAGAAAGGCTTGGGCCGCGCCTCGGGCAGATTTTCATCCGGCAGGATGCGGGCAATCAGGCCCAGCCGCTCCCGCGCGATGTCGGTCAGCGTCTCGTAGCCGTCGTTGTGCGGATATTCCTCGTAGACCGAGATGAGCGTGGCGATCTCGTTGGTCGTGGCGATGGAAAGCTGGCGCGTGACCTGCTGCCAGTGCCGCTCCATGAAGACGAATGCGAGCACCGACTGGAGGATGACGATCGGCACGATGATGATGAGCAGCGCGCGGGCATAAAGCCCTTTCGGCAGGATGCGCGAGAGCGCGTGGGCGGTTGCGTCGTGCGCGCGCCCCAGCGCGTCGAACAGCACGCGAAACACCCGCCATTGCCGCAGCCAGGCGACATTGTGGTGGTGCATGGCCAGAAAGCCGCGCCAGAGCTTTTCCGCGGCCCATCCCAGCCACGCCATGTTGCGCCGGTGCAGCGCAACGAAGGCCCGCCAAAGCCGGCCTATCGCGTTGCGTTTGCGGCTCGCGACCTGAGAAACCAGCGTTTTGGGCCGCTCAATCCACGTAAAGGACATAGCCGCGGCCCCTGACCGTCTGCAGATGCACCGGGTTGGCGGGGTCCACTTCGATCTTGCGGCGCAGGCGGTTGATCTGAACGTCGATGGCCCTGTCGGTGCCGTGCGCGTCACCGCCGAGCAGGTCATGGCGCGCGATGGTCTCGCCAGGCGCGCGGGCGAACTGGCGCAACAGATCCCGCTCGCGGTCGGTCAGTTTCACCGGCTCGCCATCGCGCGTCAGGTCGCCGCGAACGGTGTTGAAAACGCAGTCGCCGAAGCGGATTTCATCTGGCGTCTCGTCCTCGGTCCCCCGACGGCGCAGGATGTTTTGGAGGCGCAGCAGCAGCTCGCGCGGGTCGAAGGGCTTGGCCATGTAGTCGTCGACGCCCAGTTCCAGCCCTTCGACGCGGCTTTCCGGCTCCGAGCGCGCGGTGAGCATCAGGATCGGCACCTCGGATTCGGCGCGCAGCGTCTGCGCCAGCGACAGCCCGGACTCGCCGGGCATCATGATGTCGAGAATGATGAGATCGAACGCCAGCCCGCGCAGCGCGCTTCGCGCCTCCGCCGCATCCGAACTGACCGTCACGCGAAAGCCGTTCTCGCGCAGATAGCGCGCCAGCAGGTCGCGGATGCGCAGGTCGTCATCCACCACCAGCAGATGCGGCGCGGTATCGGCGGGCGGTTCGATCGGCTTTTCCTCGACGCTCGCAGCAGTCATCGCTCATTCTCCCCCGTTCGGGTTCAACCCGTCCCCAGTGGCGATCAGCCTGGCAATGTCCTCGCGCTCTTCCGCGCGTATCATCGTGAACAGGAACTCCGCCACAGTGTCCGGCGCCTCGACGCCCGCGGCCTGCAACGCGGCCTTGATGCGCTCGCTCTGCCGACCGGCCAGCCGCCCGATAAGCGCCCGGCCTTCGTCGCGCGGATAGAGCAGACGCTCGCGCCGGTCGGTCTCGCCGCGCACCTGCGTGATGAAGCCGCGGTCGCGCAGATCTTTCAACACGCGAGCGAGACTTTGCTTGGTAATTTTGAGGATTTCGAGGAGATCGGCGACCCGTATCCCCGGATGCCGGCAAATGAAGTGCAGCGCCCGGTGATGCGCCCGCCCGAAGCCAAGCTCAGCGAGGATTTCGTCCGCATCGGCGGTGAAGTCGCGGTAGGCGAAAAACAAAAGCTCGATGATGCGCAGGCTCTGCGGATCGGGCGGACGCGCCGCCTGCTCGCCGTCTCCGGAGGTTCGCGCTCCGGCTGCGGTTTCGGGCCGCTCCAGTTCGGTATCGGGAGTTATGTCAGCCATGTTGACATATATTGAACGGATTGCTACGTACAGCAATCGTTTTTGACATTTTTCCGATGGACTCGCGCCATTTGCCGCAATATCTAAACGGCTTAATCGGCAAAGGCTTGGCGTGATAGGCTCACGCCAGAGGGCGCTCGTCATCAGGCAACGACAACCGCCTTGCGGCTGCGTCGGGCATCATCTGTTGTCCCGCAGCCGCCGGGAGTCAAGCCGAATTCGGGAGCGAAACGCGGCAACACGCTCGGGAGACGACCAATGGCACTCGTTCCGTACGATCAGCGCGACGGCGTTATCTGGATGAATGGCGAGCTTATTCCGTGGGGCGATGCGAAGCTCCACGTGCTGAGCCACGGCCTGCACTACGCCAGTTGCGTATTCGAGGGGGAACGGGCCTATAACGGCGAAATTTTCAAGCTCACCGAGCACAGCGAGCGCCTGGCCGAATCAGCGCGCGTTCTTGGCTTCGAGCTTCCATACAGCGTGGAAGAGATCGATCAGGCCTGCCGCGACGTGCTGACGGCGAACGGTCTGGTGGACGCGTATATCCGGCCGGTCGCCTGGCGCGGCAGCGAGCAGATGGGTGTTTCCGCGCAGCAGACGAAGATCAACGTTGCCATCGCCGCCTGGGACTGGGGCAAGTATTTCGACCCGGCCGCGATGGAGACCGGCATCCGCCTCGCGATGGCTGAATACTGCCGGCCCGACCCGCGCACCGCGCCGGCGAAGTCCAAGGCGTCGGGCCTCTACATGATCTGCACGCTGGAGAAGCACCGCGCCGAAGCCGCCGGCTATGCCGATGCGCTCATGCTCGACTGGCGCGGGCGTGTCGCCGA
This sequence comes from uncultured Hyphomicrobiaceae bacterium, assembly GCA_964474225.1. Taxonomy (GTDB): domain Bacteria; phylum Pseudomonadota; class Alphaproteobacteria; order Rhizobiales; family Rhodomicrobiaceae; genus Dichotomicrobium. The sequence goes on along the minus strand of CAYYSM010000025.1, from coordinate 140 downwards.
GGCCACAGGCGCGAATATCTTCTTCCTCAAGGACGGCGTGCTGCACACGCCAACGCCCGACTGCTTCCTCGACGGCATCACGCGGCGGACGGTGATGGAGCTTGCCCGCAAGCGCGGTATCGAGATCGTCGAACGCGCGA
>CAYYSM010000024.1:0-15144 GCA_964474225.1 uncultured Hyphomicrobiaceae bacterium | reverse complement strand
GACGATCTTTTGAGTATCCCTGTCGCCGAGGGCGCGAACTGGGCACCGGACGATGTGCGCGCGGAACTCGACAACAACGCGCAGGGCATCCTCGGTTACGTGGTGCGCTGGGTCGAGCAGGGCGTGGGCTGCTCGAAGGTGCCGGACATCAACGATGTCGGGCTGATGGAGGACCGCGCGACGCTGCGCATATCGAGCCAGCACATTGCCAACTGGCTGCATCATGGCGTGTGCTCGCCAGATCAGGTCATGGACACGATGAAGCGTATGGCGCGCGTGGTCGACGAGCAGAACGCCAACGACCCGGCCTACAAGCCGATGGCGGCGGATTTCGACGCCAGCCCCGGCTTTCAGGCGGCCTGCGATCTGGTGTTCAAGGGCCGCGCGCAGCCCAGCGGCTACACCGAGCCGATCCTGCACCGCTGCCGCGCCGAGGCGAAGCGCGCCAAGCGCTGATCGAGCCTCGTCGAAATCCGCTATGTCTTATCCGCGTTGTTGAGCCGCGCGATCAGGCTGGAGGTGTCCCAGCGCTTGCCGCCCATCGCCTGTACCTCGGCATAGAATTGGTCAACCAGCGCGGTAACCGGCAGCCGCGCGCCGCTGTTCTTCGCCTCGGACATCGAGATCCCCAAATCCTTGCGCATCCAGTCGACTGCGAAGCCGAAGTCGAACTCGCCCTTCTCCATGGTCTCCCAGCGATTGTCCATCTGCCAGGACTGCGCCGCGCCCTTGGAAATCGTCTCCATCACCGCCGGAATGTCGAGGCCGGCTTTCTGCGCGAAGTGGATGCCTTCGGACAGCCCCTGCACCAGCCCGGCGATGCAGATCTGGTTGACCATTTTGGTCATCTGCCCCGCGCCAGCGCCGCCGAGCAGCTTCACCTTTTGGGCGTAGCAGTCGATGACCGGTTCCGCGCGGGCGAAGTCGGCCTCCTCGCCGCCGACCATCACGGTCAGCTTGCCGTTCTCTGCACCGGCCTGCCCCCCGGACACCGGCGCGTCGAGGAAGCCCGCGCCGCGCTCTTTCGCCGCGGCGTAAAGCTCGCGGGCGATGTCGGCCGAGGCGGTGGTGTTGTCGATGAAGACCGCGCCCTGCTCGAGCGTCTGGAACGCGCCGTCTGCGCCCAGCGTGACCTCGCGCAGGTCGTCGTCATTGCCCACGCAGGCAAAGACGAACTCAGCGCCGCGCGCAGCCTCGGCGGGGGTTGCCGCGGTTTGCCCGCCGTGTTTGGCGGCCCATTCATCAGCCTTGGCGGCGGTTCGATTGTAAACGGTCAGCTCGTGGCCGCCCTTCTCGCGTATATGCCCGGCCATGGGAAAGCCCATGACGCCAAGTCCGATCCAGGCCACCTTGCTCATCGCGTGCGCTCCGTTTGCTTGTTCGTGTCGTTGTGCGGCTCTGGATGTGTTCTAACGCATACCGCGTCGCGGGCAAAGGGCGGGCAGACGCTCCTCCGCAAGGGGCGCTGGATGTTGCGCGCGCGTTAAGCGGCCTGCTTGCTGTGCGGTTAACACAGTCAAGCAATAACCCGACAAATTCCTCATTGTTTACACAAACTGCGGCTTGATTGCCCTCTGGCCGCCGGGGGCGTCGGCTGTGTGAGTCTGAGTGTCGCGTAACAAGACGGAAGTTAATGGAAAATTTACCAAATCCGGGTTTCGTGGGTGATCGGGCTGGAACGGCTCGCGCGCTCGCGCTGAAGTCCTTCGATACCGAGACCGGGCCCTTCGGTTCCAAGCCCCAAGTTGAGTTGCATGTTGGTGACGGTCGGGTGGGGCGGAAGCGCGTGATGGGTCGGTCTCTTTTGCTGTTGGCGGCCATACCGCTGGTTGCGGCGGGCTATTTCGTGCGGGACAGCGACCTGATCGCCAGGGCCCAGCTGTTCGCTCAGGCGCATCTGCTTGGCTCCGGCGCGACGGAAGTTGTGCGTCCGACGCCATCGACGGCCGCCTCGCCTCATGACCCGCTGCCACAGGAGGCCACGGCCCTGTTCCGCAACACCGGAAAGGAGCCGCGGGCCGATCGCGTGGCCGCGCTTGAGCGCACCCAGACCGTGCGCAAGCGCCCGGAAGCCATCATCGCGTCCATGACGCCACAGCCCAGCGCCACGGACCTTCAGGACGGTCCCGCCACAACCGCCGTCATCAACCGCACCGCCAAGGGTCCGCGCCTCGATCCGCCCGCCGGCAGCCAAGTACTCCTGTCGCATGTCAGCGCGTCCGCGCCGGACCTGGGCGACGGCTCCAAAGGCGTCGATCGCGCGAGCGCGGCGATCCTGATGATGGCGCCCACCTCGAAATTCGGCTTTGTGGACGGGGACGAGGTCGAGGATAACGATCCGATCGCCTGGCCCGGCCGGCTGCATCTGGCCAGCCTGAAGCCGGAGGACAGCGATTCACTCTTCGGCGGCTTCACCGAACAGGAGTTCCGCGCACGCGAGTTGCGCTGCATGACCGCCGCGATCTACTTCGAGGCGCGGGGCGAGCCGCGGCGCGGGCAGATCGCGGTGGCGCAGGTGGTGATGAACCGGGTGCGGGCGAATGTTTATCCCGATACGATCTGCGGCGTCATCTTCCAGGGCCAGTGGAACCGCAACGCCTGCCAGTTTTCCTTTGCCTGCGACGGCAAGCCCGAGCGGCCCAATAACAAGGCGCTGTGGGAGCGGTCGAAGGAGCTGGCCCGAGAGGTGATGCGCGGCGAGCACTGGCTTCAGGATATCGGCTACGCCACGCATTATCACGCGACCTATGTGCGGCCGCACTGGGCGCGCCACTTCAACCGCGTCCAGCAGATCGGCCAGCACATCTTCTACAAGGCGCCCGATATCCGCGTCCGGGTTGCGGATGTGATGGACGAGGACTAAGCCGCATCCGCTCTAGATTGGGCACTGGCCGTGGCTCCAGGAGGAGGCGCAGAAGGCAAGCTTGACGAGGAAATCGCCAAGCGCCACGCCCGAGACCTCCACCAGCGCGGCCAGCCCCACGAACAAGCCGAAGGACAGCGCCGCTGCCGGGATGTACCACAAGCGCGAAAGGCGCAGCACCCGCGCGGCCTTCTGCTGCACGGAGGGGCGCAATTCGGCGGAGCCAGCGTCTTCTTCGGCCGGGGCGGCATAATCGATCACCGCCGCCTCCTGAAAGCCGCCCTGCGCATACGCACCGCCCTGGGCGTATTGCGGCATCTCCTGATAGTAATAGGCCTCCTGCGCCGTCGTGTCGGCAGCTTCCTCCTGCGGCCATGCAGGGCCGGGATTGTCCCAGGTCTCCCGCAGGCCCGCCGCCGCTTCGGCCGCGCCAGGCGTCCAGGCCGCCGCGATCCCGGCCAGGCCGCGCGTGATGTGGATGAAGGTCGGCACCAGCGTGGTGATCAGCATGCCGACCACGAACAGCCCCTCGCTCAGCGGCGCTTCGTTCGCGCGCAGAACCACCTCCCGCCAATCGAAGGCGTCGCGGCCGGTCAGCGAAAGCACGCTGTTAATGATCTCGATGCCGTTGGGCAGCAGCACCACGAGCCCGAGGAACAGCACGATCGCCGCAGCCAGATCGGCGCTCAACTCAAGGACCAGCAGCCCCGCGCCGCGCCATGTCGGCGTCACCTGCGCCACCCGGCGCAGGAAGAAGCGCGTGACGATCCAGGACAGCCAGTCCAGCAGCGCATTGACCATCGGCAGCAGCACGAAGAACAGCAGCAGCAGGAAGGCGAACTTGCCCGCGAAGGCCAGCGCCGCGACGGTGAGCGCCAGCAACAGCGCCATGGCCGCCGCCGTCCCCGCAACCGCGAGCACACCCGCCAGCGTGAAGGCTAGCGCGAAGGCCGCGATGATGGCGAGAACGATCGTCCCGGCTTCGGCGAAGGCGCCGGCAACCGTGGACGCGATCACGAAGGCGATGGCAAAGGCGATGATCACCGCCATTGCGCCGAGCACGACCCGCGCGATCAGCCGGATCAGGTCGGAGTCGCCGCCAACGAAGCGCCAGAAATTTGTTCCCAGTCTATAGAGCAGCCGGAAGCCGCGGTGCGCCAGATAACCGCCCGCTGCCGTCAGCGCGAGGAAAATGCCGATCTCATGAGACGCGATCTGTCCGCGCGCCGCGCCCGCGACGACCAGGGTGGCGACGAAAAGCACCGCCGGATACACGAAGGCGATAGCGATGCAGCGTTCCAGCGCCTGCCCGCTTGTCGAAGGCCCGAACCACGCGTCAAGCCACCCGTTCAGATCGCGAATGGCGAGGCGGTAGCGCCCAAACGCCCCTGCCCCGCCAAGCCGGTCGCGCAGTTGCGCGCGGCTGTCCGGGTCGGCCAGCCGCTCTTCCAACGAACGGCTTGGAAACGGCAGCAGCCAGACCAGAATCCAGATGAGCACGATGAGCAGGGCGACCGCGGCTCCGGTCATGCCCCAGCCCTGCCAGGCGATAAAGCTGTTCGCCGCCGCTCCCGTCTCCATACGCAGTGCCCCCGGTCACATTACGCCCGCTTTGGGAACGATGCCCGAAACGGATATCACCCGCCATTCCGCGCGGGCGATCACGCCACCCGGTTAACAGCGCCTTGACGCATCGCTGCGCTGCAACCTCTGGTCTTCAATACGGCACAGCCGACCCGGCCCGCAAGTTTTAACACACGCGGCCCGGACGCCCTGGTTGTCAGCGCGCTTGCGCGCGCGCCAGCGTCAGTATGACATGACGGGATCGAGATCCTTGGCCTGCTTCACCCAACTCTCGACCTGTTTCGGGCTGGGAAGCTGGCGCACGAGCTTCTTCTTCTCGTTCGCCTCGACCATCGCCTTGTGCAGGTTGTCCGGCTTGCGGTTGCGGAGTTCCTTGATCGTATCGACGCCGGCGACCTCAAGCAGCTCGGAGTATTCCTCGCCGACGCCCTTGATCCGCATCAGGTCGCACATGTTGGCCCATTGGAGGATTTTCTTCTCATCGATGCCGGTCTGCGCTGCGACCTCTTTGCGCCCTTTGCGCGACGCGCCCCGCTCCAGCAGATGATTGGTCCGGGTAATTCCGTGACCGCGAAGGACCTCGGCATTTTTCGGGCCAATGCCTTCGATTTTCTCGATCGGGTAGCTCATCTCCGCGTTCCTCCGCTCCATGCCGAAGTCTTCATCACGATAATTGCCTCCTCGCAGGCAGACCAGACGATGTTAACCACCCGGCCGCCCGGAACAAGTGTCCAGTTGCGGCCTGGACGCTGCCGAGGCCGGCGAAACAAGGTTTTTTGTGGACAAGGAAAGCGCTTTCGGCTGCTCTGAGCCGATCCGTGCCACAAATCGAGCGGCTTTGCCGGCGCGGCGCGCTGGCCTGGCGGGGACATGGCGAATCGGAGTGGGGACATTCATGAGCGAGTCAGATCGCGTTTTCATCGGCAAGAGCGACAAGCCGGAACATCTGCTGCTGAGACTGGCGAACCGCCACGGCCTGATCACCGGCGCGACCGGTACCGGCAAGACGGTCACGCTGCAGACCCTCTCCGAAGGGTTCTCGGCGCAGGGCGTGCCGGTGTTCTGCGCGGATGTGAAGGGCGACGTGGCCGGGCTGGCGAAAGCGGGCGTGTCCAAGCCGTTCCTGGAGGAGCGCGCCGAGACCATCGACTTTGACGACTACACTTACGAAGCCTTCCCGGCGGTGTTCTGGGACCTGCTCGGCGAGCAGGGGCACCCGATCCGCACGACCGTTCAGGAAATGGGCCCGCTGCTGCTGTCGCGCCTGCTTGGGCTCAATGAGACGCAGGAGGGCGTGCTCAATATCGCGTTCCGGCTGGCGCGCGACGAGAAAACGCCGCTTCTGGACCTCAAAGACCTGCGCGCGATGATGGTGAGTGTCTCCGAGCGCGCGAGCGAACTGTCGGCGGAATACGGCAATGTTTCCACCGCGTCGGTCGGGGCGATCCAGCGGCGGCTTCTGGTCCTGGAAGAGCAATCCGCGGAGCACTTTTTCGGCGAACCGGCGCTGGATGTGCGCGACTTCATGCGCACCGCGGATGACGGGCGCGGGATCATCAACATCCTGGCTGCCGACAAGCTGATGGCCAATCCCAGCCTTTACGCAACCTTCCTGCTGTGGCTGCTGGCCGAGCTGTTCGAGGAACTGCCCGAGGTCGGCGACCCCGACAAGCCCAAGCTGGTGTTCTTCTTTGACGAGGCGCATCTGCTGTTCGACGACGCGCCGGACGCGCTTCTGGAGAAGGTCGAGCAGGTCGTGCGGCTCGTGCGCTCGAAGGGCGTGGGCGTCTATTTCGTGACGCAGAACCCGCTGGACGTGCCGGACACCGTTTCCAGCCAGCTCGGCAATCGCATCCAGCACGCCCTGCGCGCCTACACCCCCCGCGAGCAGCGCGCCGTGAAGGCCGCCGCGACGACCTTCCGCCAGAACCCCGAGATCGACACGGAACGCGCGATCATGGATCTCGGCGTCGGCGAAGCGCTCGTCTCCACGCTCGATGAGGACGGCCGCCCTTCGATGGTCGAGCGCACGCTGATCCGCCCGCCCTCATCGCGGCTGGGGCCGATCACCGTGGACGAGCGCGAGGCGCTGATCGCGGAAAGCCCGCTCGCGGGCCAATATGATGCGGCACTCGACCGCGAGTCGGCCTATGAAATCCTGAAGGAGCGGGCGAAACGCAAGGCAGAAGCCGCCGGCGACGCCGATGGCGACTGGGCCGGAGACTTCCGCATCCCCGAGCGCCCCAGCCGCGAGGACAGCAAGCCGAAGCGCTCAAGCTCGCGCCGCCAGAGCCCGGTGGAAGCGTTCATGAAATCCTTCCTGCGCTCGCTGGGCACGGTCCTGCCCCGGCTGCTGGAGCGGATGCTGCGCGGGCGCATGCGGTGAGCGCACGCATCGCCGTCGGCGCGCTGAGAGCACTCTCTGGATCGATCGGCTAACCCTATGTATTGCCTGGGTCATTTTTCTGCGATGCCGCGCGCACACGGAACGAGGCTTGCTATCCAGATCAGGTTGATGTAAGAATTTAGAAAATTTTTTAACAGTAGGCGAAAGACGCGTGTCATGGCGTCTCCTTTCGCCGCTAGGTTTGAATTGGGACGTGTGGTCCGCTTGGATTGGCGACAGATTCCCGCCCGTCATCGAGGTCGTACCGGCAAATCAAGGTTGCCGAAACTGCGCCAGAAGGTAAAAGCGACACACGACTTCGGCCCTTTACCACGGCCGGGGTGTAATTGAACGCGTTAACTTGCAAGTGTATACTTGCCTAGTTAGTAGTTGATATGAATAACGATGTTTTGCCTCTTGTTGTATTCGTTGCCTTCCTCACGCTCGCTATCTATTTGATACTCCGTCTTTTGTGGCGGTTAATTCCACGCAGTCTGGTTCGCGGCATGGTGAGTTTCTTCGTTGCGGTCGCTGTTGTTCTCGGCTTTCTGGTCGATTTGAGAGAACTCGTATTCGACGAACCGACCAGCCCCGAAACAATTTGGCAGCCGATCCAGGACGTCCGCCGCCAGATCGCGATCTCTGTGTGCAGCTTCGGACCACGCTACCCCAGCACAATTGGCTATCTGTGCCAGCTCGAACCGCCGCAACCCAGAAGCCCTCTGACGATCCCGCCCGATTCGATCAGCGTGACAGGCTCGCAACCTGTTGATACCGCCCCCCCGCGGGACGAGAACCGTCCAAGCGAGGAGAACCCGCTCAGCCAACAACCCGGCGCATCCAGAACCGAGCAAGACGTAGAGCGCTCCCCAGGGACCAATGTTGCAGAAGCGGCGACAACCCGCATACCCGTTCGGATCGGGAACATGAGGAGCAATGAAATCCTCATGATGCAGCCTGGCCTCGGACGGATCGAGACGTTCCGGGATTGTCCGAGATGTCCGGAAATGGTGGTGATCCCCAAGGGATCTTTCGTGAGTGGGGGCCACGCAGGCAGGCGTGTTACGATCTCGAAGCCCTTTGCGATTTCGTCCCACGAGATCACGGTTGGAAACTGGCGCGCTTGCGTGGAAGCCGGCACCTGCCAGACCCGGCCCCGGCCTCAGCGGTCATCTAACGCTCAGCTTCCGGTTGTGAACGTCTCTTATGGCGATGCAAGTCTCTATGCCGCCTGGCTGTCCACAATTACGGGAAAAACCTACCGTTTGCCATCCACCGAAGAATGGGAATACGCAGCGCGCTCCACGTCTGAGGCCGATTACTGGTGGCAGCGCGATCAGATCAACGCGCTGTACGCCAACTTCCGCGGCTCCCCCGGACAAGGCAGTATTGGGGATTTGGAGCCTGTGGACAGCTATCCGCAGAACTTCTGGGGGCTTCACAATGTCCACGGCAATGCAGCGGAGTGGACGAAAACGTGCGCCACTGGCGGTTGCGGGCGCCGCGCCGTGCGCGGAGGCAGCCGCAAGGACTTTGCGGATGCAGTCACCCTGACCGCCGAGATCTATATGAGGCAGTCATCCGCAAATGAATATACCGGCTTTCGCGTGATGCGGGAACTCTCCGGTGAGAGACAGAGGCAGTAAGATATAAAGGACTTTTCGCACAGCTCTTTCATGCGACCCGTATGACGATGCTGAATTGTTGAACTGACCAAAGGAGGTATGATGTCTCGTTTTTTGTATTTGTCTGCTGTCCTCGTGCTCGCCAGTTTGACATTGGGGACACAGAGTTTGCCAGCCTCGGCGCAATCCATCGCTTGCGACACGACTTACGTCGTCGAACGCGGCGACAATCTTTCCAGCATCGCTCAGCGCGCCTACGGCAACCAGGGCCTTGCCCAATATCTCTATGACGTCAACTGGCAGGTCGTCGGCGACGATCCCTCCCAACTACAGCCGGGCGACCGTTTGTCGGTCCCGTGCCTCGGCTCAGGCGGTGGCACCGGTGGCGGCACCGGAGGAGGTGGCACCGGAGGAGGTCAGACAGTGGATGTTGGCCGTCCGGGCTCAGTCATTGCCTTCCTGACCGCCGAAGATTTCGCGCCGTTCACGGACAAAGCCTATCCGGAAGGCGGGATGCTGGCGAAGGTTGTCAAGGAAATCACCCAGGATCCCTTCGATGGCCGGGAGAGCAAGGTCTACTGGGTCAACGACTGGAGCGCCCATCTCCAATCTCTCCTGCTCGAACGCGACGCTTTTGATGCGGCTTTTCCCTGGTACCAGCCGGATTGCACCCAGCGAGAGACCCTTGACGAGAACGGACGGTTCCGCTGCGACAGCTTTCTGTTCTCCGACCCGCTCTACAGGATTGTCGTTCCGTTCTACACGAGAGCCGAAAATCCGCTCGATCCGCAAACCGCTGAAGACATGGAAGGTCAGCGCGTCTGCCGGCCGAAGGGTTACTTCACTTTCGATCTCGCGCAAAAGGGCCTGATCGATCCGGCCGGAAACCCGGAGAATAATCTGATCACTCTGGTAAAAGCCGACACACCGACCGACTGTTTCCGTCAACTGATGGATGGCCGGGTCGACTTCGTCACCATTAACGCTGCAACCGCGGCGTCGCCGATCCGGGAACTGGGCATCGACGGTGACATCGTCGAACGCGACGGTCTCTCCAGCATCGAGACCCTGCATGTAATCGTGCCGAAGGAACGCCCCGAGGCGCGGGTCTTGTTGTTCGAGATCAATAGCAGGCTCCGCGCCTTGCGGGACAGTGGCAGGCACACGGAAATCGCCCGCCGCTATCTGGAAATCTACTACGGCGGTGGAAGCTGAATGCTTCAATAGCCGTCATGCGCTATCGCGCGCCGGCATCCGGCTCAGGAACGCCGCGCGCGCCTTTCGCCCGGCGCGGGCTCGTCGAACAGCGCCGCGAGCTGGTCGGTCATCGCGCCGGCCAGCTCTTCCGGATCGGCGATCGTCACGGCGCGGTGATAATAGCGCGTCACGTCGTGGCCGATCCCGATGGCGATCAGCTCCACGTCCGAGCGGTTCTCGATCTCCTGGATCACCTCGCGCAGATGCTGCTCCAGATAGGTGCCAGAATTGACCGACAGCGTTGAATCATCCACCGGCGCGCCATCGGAGATGACCATCAGGATGCGCCGCTGCTCCGGCCGCCCGGCCAGCCGGCGATAGGCCCAGGCCAGCGCCTCGCCGTCGATGTTCTCCTTCAGCAGCCCCTCGCGCATCATCAGCCCGAGATTGCGCCGCGAACGCCGCCACGGCTCGTCCGCCGCCTTGTAGACAATGTGGCGCAGGTCGTTGAGGCGGCCCGGCGCGCGCGGCTTGCCCGCCGCCAGCCAACGCTCGCGCGACTGCCCGCCCTTCCACTGGCGCGTGGTGAAGCCGAGGATCTCGACCTTGACCCCGCAGCGCTCCAGCGTCCGCGCGAGGATGTCGGTGCAACACGCCGCGACCATGATCGGGCGACCCCGCATCGAGCCGGAGTTGTCGATCAGAATGCTGACCACGGTGTCGCGGAATTCCGTCTCGCGCTCCGCCTTGAAGGACAGCGGCTGCATCGGATCGATCGCCACGCGCGCCAGCCGCCCGGTGTCGAGGATGCCCTCTTCCAGATCGAATTCCCACCCCCGGTGCTGCTGCGCCAGCAGGCGACGCTGCAGCCGGTTCGCCAGACGGCTCACAGCGACGTTGTGCCCGGATAGCTGCTTGTCGAGGAAGCTGCGCAGACGGGTCAACTCCTCGGTCTCGCAAAGATCGGGCGCAGCGATTGTCTCGTCGAATTCGCTGGTGAAGACCTTGTAGCCGAAGTCGTCCGGCGCTTCGATCACCGAGGTGTTCGGCCGGCGCGGCGGGCCTTCGGTGCGCTCGCTGCCTTGATCATTCTCGTCGAAGCGGTCCATCTCGGCGAAGTCGCTGACATCGGTCTCCTCTGCCCCCTGCGCTTCGGCGGACTGGTCCTCCTCGGTCTCGACCGGACGCTGCTCCTCCTCGCCGCTATCCTCGCTCTGGGTCTCGGTCTGCTCGCTGTCGGCCTCGTCCTCGGCCTGGGACTGTTCCTCCCGGTCGTGCGACTGGTCCTCGGCCAGATCAAGCGCCACCAGCATGTCCCGCAGAATTTGCCCGAACCGCTCCTGATCGTCGATCGCGCCAGCCAGATCATCGATCAGATGACCCGCGCGCTGGTCGATCACCGGACGCCACGCATCGCAGATGGGCTTCGCTTTTTCCGGCGGCGGCGCGCCGGTCAGCGCCTCGCGCACCAGAAGCGCCAGCGCCTCGTCGGCGGGCGCGTCCTCGGCCTGGGTGACGTGACGCGCCGGCGCATCGTCGTACCGGGCGTTGAGCTTCGCGCTCAGATTGTCGGCGACGCCAGCCATGCGCTGCGCGCCCACCGCCTCCACCCGCGCCTGCTCGACCGCCTCGAACACCGCGCGCGCATCGGCTTGCGACGGCGCCAGGCGGGCGTGCAGCTTGCCGTCATGGCAAGCGGCATTGAGCGCCAGAGCATCGGCATGGCCGCGGATGACCGCCAGCTCCTTCGGCGATAGCCGCGCGGGCAGCTCCGGCACACGCAGAGTGTCGCCATCGCGTCCGGGCTTATCGGTGGTGAAAGCGACCTTGATCTCGGGATCGCCCGCGATTGCGCGCGTGGTTCCGCCGATCGCGCGGCGCAGCGGTTCGATCAGGTCCGGTTTGCGTTTCGGCTGGATGGCCATCTCTCAAGCGGTTACGACAGAGCGACGTTCGAGCCGGACTGCGGCAGCTCCTCGCCGAAGCAGCGCTGGTAGAATTCGGCCACCAGACCGCGCTCCAGCTCGTCGCACTTGTTGAGGAAGCTCAACGTGAACGCCGTCGCGACATCACCGAAGATTTCGGCGTTCTCCGCCCAGGTGATGACGGTGCGCGGGCTCATCACGGTCGACAGATCGCCGTTGATGAAGGCGTTGCGCGTCAGATCGGCGAGCCGCACCATTTTCGAGAGCTTCTCTCGGCCTTCAGTCGTGTCAAAGGATTTCACCTTTGCCGCGGCAATGCCGACTTCCTCGTCATGCGGCAGATAGTTGAGCGTCACGACGATCGACCAGCGGTCCATCTGCCCCTGGTTGATCTGCTGCGTGCCGTGATACAGGCCCGAAGTGTCTCCCAAGCCGACCGTGTTCGTGGTGGCGAACAGCCGGAACGCCGGATGCGGGCGGATCACGCGGCTCTGGTCCAGCAGCGTCAGCCGGCCCGACACCTCCAGAACGCGCTGGATCACGAACATCACGTCTGGCCGGCCGGCGTCATACTCGTCGAAGACCAGCGCAACGTTCGATTGCAGCGCCCACGGCAGAATGCCCTCGCGGAACTCGGTGACCTGCTTGCCCTCGCGCACGACGATCGCGTCCTTGCCCACCAGGTCGATGCGGCTGACATGGCTGTCCAGGTTCACGCGCACGCACGGCCAGTTGAGCCGCGCGGCAACCTGCTCGATATGCGTGGATTTGCCGGTGCCGTGATAGCCCTGCACCATGACGCGGCGGTTGTGGGCAAAGCCCGCCAGGATCGCCATGGTGGTTTCCTTGTTGAACAGGTAGTCCGGGTCGAGATCCGGCACATGCGAGCTGCCCTGCGAAAATGCGGGCACCTCCATGTCCGTGTCGATCCCGAAGACCTGGCGCACCGACACCTTCATGTCGGGCATGTGGTCCACAGCCGTGGTTTCAGCACTCATCAGCACTCATCCAGATTTGTTGCAATTCGGTTGTTTTGCCCCGCCCGATCATCCCGCTGCGGGGTCCGTGTTCCGCCGGGCCAATCCCATGAGGGTGGTCGACAAGCGCGGTCAGCACAAGCCGGTCTTCTTGAGATATTTGTACGCCTGAATGACCTCGCGCAGTTTATCTTCGCTGCTGCGGTCGCCGCCGTTCTGGTCCGGGTGAAGCGTCATCACCAGGCTCTTGAACTGAGCGCGGATGTCGCTGGCCGAGGCGTCGGCGTCCAGCCCCAGCGCGCGCAGCGACTTCAGCTCGGCATTGTGCAGCTGCCGGCCATGCGGCTGGCTCTGATCTTCGCGCGGGTCGGATGCGCCGAAGATGCCGAGCGGGTCGGACACATCGAAGGCATAGGCGAAGGCCCGCCAGTCCTGCCCCTTGCCGCCGAAGCCCCCGGCGCCGGTGCCGACATTCCAGGTGGGCCGATGGCCCGTCATCGCCGACTGCTGGAAGCTGGCGATCTCATCGTCGCTCATGCCGCGGAAATAGTTGTATTGCCGGTTGTATTCCCGCACATGCTCGCGGCAGTAAAAGAAGTATTGCCCCTCGCGGCCGCGCCCCTTCGGCGCCGGATGCGCGCCGGTTTGCGTACAGCCCGGCCACTCGCAGCGACGGCCTGTCTGCGCTTCCTCCGGCTTGCGGGCCGGCTTGACCCGGATGCGATCGAAATAGGGCGAATCCAGCTTCATTGACGTCGTGTGCGCTTAAGCCTGTATATGGGGACGGAGTATGCTGCTTCGCCGCCGCAGGCACAAGCGCGCAAAAACACGCGTTGACAGGCTCACAGCCGCCAGCGGGCGAAGCCAGCCTGGCCCAATTCAGCAAGGACCGGAGGTTGCCGCATGTCCGTCGAGGAATCCATCCGCCAGCATCTGACCGAGGCGTTTTCCCCTACCGTGTTGCGCATCGAAAACGACTCCGCGCGCCATGCCGGCCACGCCGCAATGCGTGCCGCCGACCCTGTCTCCCCCGGCGAAACCCATTTCATCGTTTATATCGTCGCGGACGCCTTCGAGGGCAAGTCCCGCCTGGAGCGCCACCGGATGGTGAACGATGCGCTCAAGGACGAACTCGCCGGGCCGGTCCATGCGCTGAACATCAAGGCGCAGGCCCCGTCGGAAGCCTAGCTGCGCGCCACGAGGCTTTCCTCAGCGGCGGCGAGCACCTTGCGCATCACGCTTGGCAGCGCTTCGCCCGGCACATCATCGGCGGGCACCCAGCGGCACCCCTTCGGCGCGGACGTCCCGGCCCGCAGGTCGGCGGTAAAGACGTCCAGCGTTAGATGGAAATGCGTGAAGGTGTGCGTCACCGGCGTGAGCACCCGGCGCCAATCGGCGGCAAGCGGGGCTTCGGCCAATAGCGCGCCCACCGAGCGCGTTTCGCTCCGCCAGTCCGTGGTCGGCGGCTCCATCATCCCGCCGAGCAGCCCTTTCTCCGGCCGGCGGCGCAGCAGCACATGGCCATCGGCGCGACGCGCCACGAAGGCCGCGCCCCGGCGCTGCGGCCGCTCGGCCTTGGGCGCGCGCAGCGGCAGCGTTGCCGCAACGCCTTCCGCAAAGCCCTGGCAGTCATCACGCAGCGGACAGCGCGAGCACGACGGCGTGCGCGGCGCGCAAATCGTCGCGCCGAGATCCATCATCGCCTGCGCAAAGTCGCCCGGCCGCTGGGTCGGCGTCAGCGTCTCGGCGAGCGCGCGCAGCTTCGGCTTTGCCCCCGGCAATGGCTCGCGCACCGCGAAAAGCCGCGCGACGACGCGCTCGACATTACCGTCCACAACCGTCGCCGGCTCATCGAACGCGATCGCGGCGATCGCGGCCGCCGTGTAGGGACCGATCCCCGGCAGCTTGACCAGTTCCGCCGCCGTGCGCGGAAACCGCCCGCCCAGCTCCTCCGCCACGATCCGCGCGGTCTTGTGCATGTTGCGCACGCGAGCGTAGTAGCCCAGCCCCGCCCAGGCGGCGAGCACATCCTCCAGCGGCGCGCGCGCCATATCCTCGATCCGCGGCCAGCGGTCGAGAAACGCCCGGTAATATGGCGCGACGGCCTTCACCGTGGTCTGCTGCAGCATCATCTCCGACAGCCAGACGTGATACGGGTCGGCCCGCTGGCCCGGCGGCGCGCGCCACGGCAGATCGCGTCGCGCCGTGTCGTACCAGGCCAGCAAGTCCCCCGCGATATCCACCGCCCCCGTCTGCGCCACCTGCGCCTCCCGAACGAATCACTATGCTCTCGTCGGTGATGCTTCTGACATGGGGGAAGGTATGGCGCAAACCACGGCACATCCGGCGGCGAAGCGGCGCGGCAAGCGCGCGCCCTCGCCCAATTTCACGCCAGATGCGCGCAGCTCATACAGTGCGCCGAGGCCCGCCAGCGCCTTCACGCCGAGCCTCACGCGTCCCGCCTTCGAGAAATTCGGCTTCCCTGCCGCCGCGCTGCTGACCGACTGGGCCGCGATCGCGGGGCCAGACCTTGCCGCCTACACCGCGCCCGAGCGCCTCAAATGGCCGCGCCAGCCCGATGCGCCGG
>CAYYSM010000023.1:0-15286 GCA_964474225.1 uncultured Hyphomicrobiaceae bacterium | reverse complement strand
CGATGAAGCAGGTGACGTTCAGCACCGACCTGATCTATGACACGCTGCGCCGGCATGAGCCGGATCATGTGCTGCTGACCGTCACGCGCCGCGAGGCCGAGCGCGAACTGCTGGATCTCAAGCGGCTGTCGCGGATGCTGGGGCGTTTTCAACGCAACTGGCGCTTCGTCGCTTTGCGCCGGGCCTCGCCGCTGGCGATCCCGATGCTGATGCAGGTGCGCGCCGAACAGGTGCGCGGCAGCGGTATCGAGGCGCTACTGGCCCAAAGCGCGCTGCAGGACGAGGCGGAACAGATGATGGAGGACGCGCGTGCCGCGGCCGGCTGAGGCGGTCAGCGACCGCGCGCGGATCGAGATCGCTTTTGCTGGCGTTCCGCTGGTGCTGGATGCGCGCGGCGGCGCCTACCTGCCCGATGCGGACACCCTGATCGTGTCCGACCTGCATCTGGAAAAGGGCTCGTTCTACGCCGCCCGCGGCGTCCCCGTGCCGGTCTGTGACACGCGCGAGACGCTGCGCCGTTTGGCCGAGATCGTCGCCGCCTACCGCCCGGCCCGCGTCGTCTGCCTCGGCGACAGTTTCCATGACCGGCGCGCCCGCGGACGGCTTTGCGCCGAGGATCGCGCCGCACTGGCCGCGCTTGCCGAGGGTGTCGCGGACTGGGCCTGGGTCAGCGGCAACCACGACCCGGAACCGCCGGATGGGCTGACCGGCCGCAGCGCGCCGTGCCTCCACATCGCCGGGCTGAGGCTTTCGCACCAACCTATGCAGGCGCAGGGCGGCCAGATCATCGGCCACTATCACCCCAAGCTGAAATTCCGCCTCAAGGGTCACAAGATCACCGGCCCATGCTTCGTTGCAGGCGCTGAGCGGCTCGTCATGCCCGCCTTCGGCGCGTTCACCGGGGGCCTGCGCGTCACCCGCGATGCGCCCTGGCCCAATCTGCTTGGGGCGGACTGGCGGCAATACCTGATCTTCAACGATCAGCTCTGGCCGGTCTCGCTCTGATCCTCCGCGAGCCGGACCGCATCGCCCAGCCGAATTCGCCCCGGCGTGATGACCTCCGCGCCAATCCCGCCGTGATGGCGCACCGCCGCATAACCGCCCGGTCCAAGGTTCTGCTCCATCCGGCTGCACGGCGCGCAGATGCCCGTCCCGCGCAGGACCACCTCGCCGATGCGGAACATGCGCCGCCGCAGCCCCATCAGGTTGATGCCCGCGATCGCGATATTCCGGCGCAAAAGCTCCGGGGCCGGCGCCTCGCGCCCCAGAAACGCCCCGATGACCGGTAAATGCTCCCACTGAATGAGCGTGACCGCGCGGGAACCGCCCCGCCGCCAGTGATCGCCGACCAGCCCGTCCTGCGTAACCTCGACTGTCTCGACCGCCTCGATCTCTGCCTTGCGCGCGGGCCGCAGCCCGATCCACGCCACCCAACCGTCCTGGGCCTGCCGGTCCATCATGGCGCGCAAGGGCGTACCCGGTTTCGTCATATCGATGTTTTCTCTCTTCCCTGAACACACTTTTGGAGGATGGTAACAGCCCGCTATCTATGGTCTGGCTTTCGCTTTGCGGCTACATCCAGCCTTCTCGGCAGGGGGTATCATGACAGACTGGGCCGCGCCGATCATTCAGGGCGCCTTCATCTTTCTCGTCAGCTACGCCATGGTCACTGACCTGCGCGATCTGCGCGTGCCCAACTGGGTGCCGCTGGCGATCGCGGGGCTATTCCTGCTGCACAGCCTCTATCAGGGCGCGAGCGATCTGCCCTTGCATCTGCTTGTCGGGGCAGCCGTGCTGGTTGCGGGGTTCGGGCTGTTCGTGGCGGGCGTGTTCGGCGGGGGCGATGCGAAATTCGTCGCCGCGCTCGCGCTGTGGATGGGGCCGGGCGATCTGGGGCCGTTCGTACTGCTGACGACCCTTCTGGGCGGCGTGACGGCGGTGGCGCTGGTGGGGCTGAAGAAGCTTTTGATCTTCAATCCGGCGCTCGAAAACCATTCGGCGATCGCCAAGCCGCTGGCGTGGGCGCGGGCGGGCAAGATGCCTTACGCTGTGCCGATGGGGCTGGCGGCACTGGTGCTCGGCCCAAGCCTTTTCCCATGAGAAAGCCCCGCGCGGCGGCGGGGCTTTGGCAATCTCGCAAAATGCTCAGACCTGCTTGTCGATCCAGTCCTTGAGCGTGGTCTTGGGGTGCGCGCCGACCTGCTGGGACGCGACCTGGCCGTCCTTGAACATGATCAGCGTCGGGATCCCGCGGATACCGTAATTCATCGGCGTTTGCGGGTTTTCATCGACATTCATCTTCACGACCTTGATCTTGTCGCCGTACTCCTCGGAAAGCTCTTCGAGCACGGGCGCGATCGTCTTGCATGGGCCGCACCATTCGGCCCAGAAATCGACAATCACCGGCGTGGACGACTGAAGCACTTCCTGCTCGAACGTGTCGTCGGAGACCTTTGACGTGGCCATTTTATCCCTTCCTGCTTTGCCGCGACGCGGCGGTTTGCGTCACCTCGGCTAATGAGCTAAGGCCGGGCGCAAAGAGCGTCAAGGCTCGCCGTCCGGTCCGCACGCGTCCCGCGGAATTTCCATGAGCGCGGGCATGCTTGTCCACAATATGAATGCGCGGACGCGTTTGTCCGGGAAGACGGCCGCCAGCGCGCGGCGATAGGCGTCGAGCTGGGCGGTGTAGCCGGGCGGCGCGGCGGCGGGCGAAGCGGGCACGCTCGCGTCGGTTTTATAATCAATCACGAGAACGTCATCGGGGCGGACAACGAGCCGGTCGATCCGCCCCGACAGCCGCGCCCGGCCGGATGCCGTCTTGATCTGCGCGGCGATCGGGACTTCCGCGCGCGAGCCGGGGCCGAACAGATGGGCAAACTCCGGCGCGGCGAGAATGCCAAGCGCGGTCGCCAGGGCGTCTTCGCGCGTGGCGTCGTTCAGGCCGGTATCGCTGCCAGCGACGTAATCCGCGACGAGACGTTCTGCTTCCGCCTCGCGGTGTTCGGGCGCGACCTCCGGCAGCCGCTCCAGAAGCAGATGGATCAGGTCGCCACGAAGCCGCGCAGCCTCCGCAGGACGTTCCGAGCGCGGCGCGTGCGGCGCCTCATCCTTGGCCGAGGGCTGAAGCGCCGCCGCAGACGCTTCGGCGCACGCAGGCGCGGACAGCCAGGCGGGCGGTTCGGCCTTGGCAACCCGCGCCGCCTCCGGCCTCGCCGCTCCCGCGACTGCCTCAGCGGGCTTTTCGAGGCGCAGCGTCGCTTCGCCGTTCTCTCCGATCACGGCCTCGGCCACGCCCTCCAGCGCCTCGCGCACCACATCATACCAGCAGCCCTGATCGCGTCCGCGTGCCGTCCGATTCTCAAAGCCGGTGACATAAAGCCGATCCCGCGCCCGCGTCATCGCCACGTAAAGGAGCCGATAGCTCTCCGCCTCATCGGCTGATCGCTGGTCCGCGCGCACCTGCTCGATAGCGGGCAAGCGTTTCGCCTCGCCCACCGCCCAGACGAGACACTCGCCGAACTCCGCCGGCGCATCACGCGGCACGCGCATCACCGGGCCGCCGCCGCGCGTGCTCATGGTGCAGGTGTCGGGCAGAAACACGATCGGCGCTTCCAGCCCCTTCGCGCCGTGCACGGTCATCACCCGCACCTGGTCCGCGCCCTGCTCCATGTCGCGGCGCACCTCGCTGCCCGATTCGCGCAGCCACGCCAGAAAGCCCTGGAGCGCGGCCGGGCCGGTCTCCTCATAGGCCAGCGCCAGATTGAGGAACTCGTCGATCGCGTCCGCCGCTTCCGGCCCCAGCCGGGCAAGCAGCCGCGTGCGTGCGCCGTCGCGCTCCAGCACCGCCGCGTAGAACTCGAACGGCCGCACGCTCAGCGCTTCATCACGCCACCGCGCCAGGCGCGCTTCCGCTTCGGCATAGCGCGGCGCATCCCCGGAGGCCTCCTCCAGCGCCTCCCAAAGGCTGCCCTCGCGCCCATGCGCAAGCGCGAACAGATCGTTCTCCGAAAGCCCGATCAGCGGGCTTTTCAGCACCGCCGCAAGCGAGAGATCATCGCCGGGCAGCAGCAGCGCATCGCCCAGCGCCATCAGGTCCATGACCGCGAGTTGCTCGGTCAGGCGCATCCGGTCCGCCCCGGCCACCGGGATGCCTCGGCTCTTCAGCGCATTGATCATCGGCGCGGCGAAGGGCTGGCGCTTGCGCACCAGGATGAGGATATCGCCAGCGCGGATGGGCCGGCCTGCGGATGGCAGGATTTCGCGCTCGTCGAGCCAGGCCTTGATCCGCTCAGCAATGCGCGCGGCCAGCCGGTCCACGGCCTCTGCTCCCGCCATCGGCTCGTCCAGCGGCGCGAAGGCGTCGGCCTCCGCGCGCTCCGGCGGCTTCACTGTCGGCCAGACTTCGACCAGCCCGGCATCCGCGTCGCGGTGCACCTCATGCGCGACCGCCGCGCTCGCGCCGATCCGCGCGCCGAGCCCGTTCGCGCCGCCGAACACCAGATCGACCGCCTGCAGCACCGGCGCGACGGTGCGGAACGAGCGGGTCAAGGGCACGTCATGCCAGGCGTGGCGCGCGCCTTCGGCCCGGCGGCGGAACGCCTCTCCCAGCGCGGCGAAATGCTCCGGCGCGGCGCCCTGGAAGCCGTAGATCGACTGTTTCTCGTCACCCACCGCGAACAGCGAGCGGCCAGCCTCGCGCGCGCCCTCGCCGGCGAAGAATTCCTCGGACAACAGTTCGGCCACGCGCCACTGCGCGCGCGAATTGTCCTGCGCCTCGTCGATCAGCAGATGGCCGATCCCGCCATCGAGCCGGTAAAGCACCCAGGCCGAGCCGTGCTGGAGCAGCGAGACCGTGCGGTCGATCAGATCGTCGTAATCGAGCGCGCCGTCCGCCTGCTTGCCGGCCTCGTAGCGCTGGATGACCGCGTCGGCGAGCGTGAACAGCGCGGCGCTGGCCCGCGCGGCTTCGAGTGCGATGCGGGTCTGGTCGAGTTCGGCAAAGCGGTCGCGCGCGGCGCGCAGCGCCTGCGCCGCATCGGGCGCGGCGGCGGCAACCGCCTTGCTCGGAAAGCCTCGGTCCTTTTTTGGTTCGCCTGCCTTTGTCAACAAAGCCGAGCGGAATGTGTCGATGCGGGCGGACCGGCTTTGGGCATCCGCCGCCTTGACAAGGTCTTCGGCCAGTTTCGCGTCGTTTGCGCCGCCCTGCGCCAGCACCGCGCGGATCCGGGCGATCTCCTCGCCGCTGAGCACCTCGGCCTGCGCCTGCGCAACCGCCTCCAGATCAGCCTCCGCCGGCGCGCCCAGCGCCTCGCCGATCAACGCCTCCAGCGACATGCGCTCCGCCTCGGCGGCGCGCATCATCTGCCGCAGCGCCAGCCGCTCGCGCAGGACCGCGCCCAGCAGCGCCTCGACATCATCCTCGCGCGCCAGCCCGGCGACCGTCTCCAGCGCCCGCCCGAGCGGTGCGTCCGCCGCGCCCGCCGCTTCCTCAAGCGCCGCTGTCATCGCCGCGCGCATGCGCCCGCGCGAGTCCTCCTCCGCGAGCACGGAAAACCCCGGCGCGACGTTCGCCTCCAGCGGGAACTGCCGCAGGATACGCTCGCAAAAGGCATGGATCGTCTGGATGCGCAAGCCGCCCGGCGTGTCGAGCACATGGGCGAACAGCCGCCGCGCGCGCACTGTTTCCTCGGGCGTCGGCGCGCGGTCCAGCAGCTTCGCCAGCCCGGCATCGAGATCACCCGGCGCAGCTACCGCCCATGCGCCCAGCGCGCGCGTCAGCCGGTTGGCCATCTCCGCCGCGGCCGCCTTCGTGAATGTCAGGCAAACGATCCCCTCCGGCGCAGCCCCGGCCAGCAGCAGGCGCAGCACGCGCTGAACGAGCACATGCGTCTTGCCGGTCCCCGCATTCGCCCGCACCCACGCGCTTGCCGCCGGATCGGCGGCGCGGGCCTGCAGGGCCTCGGTGTGGCGCAAGCTTTCGCTCATTCGCCCTCCCCGCCGCGCCACTCGGCCACGCGCGCCAGATGCGCGTAAGGGTCGTAGTCCCACAGCGCCCTGAAGGCCGGGCGCTGCATCGCCGTATAAGGCGTGGCCGGATCATCGAAGCGCGCAATCAGCGCCGCCAGCTTCTCCCGCGCGGCCTCGGCCAGCGCAGGTGGATCGTCCAGCGCCTTTTCATCGCCCGCCTCGCGTCCGCCTGACGCGGAGATGTAGCCCAGCCCGGCGAGCGCAGGCGGCGCGTTCACCGGCAACTCGAACCCGCCCGCAAGCGCGATCAGCCCCTCCAGCGGCAACTGCGGCGATTGCAGCCGCTCCGCGGCGCGGCGGCGCGCATCCACGCTGCCGGTCTTGTAGTCGTACACCGTGACCGCCCCATCTTCGCGCAGGTCGATCCGGTCCGCCCGCGCCGTCAATTCGAAGCTGCCGCCCGGCGCATCGAGCATCAGCCGACCCGGCACCTCGCTCAAGCTCCGGCGTAGCTCCGCCCGCCGCGCGGGTTCCGTGTCCGCAAACCAGGCCGCGAAGCGGGCAAAGCGCGGCCGCCAGAACGCGCGCACGTGCGGGAACGCGCCCCATTCGGCCATGAGCGCGTCGGCAATCGCCGTCAACTCGCCAGCGATGTCGTCAGGCAATTGGGTTGGAAAACGCTCGGCAAAGCGGCCCAGCGCGGTGTGGATGATCTGCCCGCGCAGGCGGTCGTCCGGCGCTTCGGCGAGGCCCGGCATCGGCTCCAACCCGAGGATGTGCTTGGCATAGATCGCATACGGGTTGGCGATCCACCGCTCAACATCCGATACGCTCATGCGGCGGGGGCGCGCCTCCAGCGGCGGGCGCGGCGCGGGTGGACCGGGCGGCGTCTCCGGCTTGGCAGCGGACCGCGCGGCGGCCCAGTCCAGCCAGGGCTGTTCGGGTTCGAGCCGATCCCCCAACTCCAGCGCATCGGCCAACAGACGCAGGCGCGAGACCCACCGGCTCGGCACCGTCGGCGTGCCGTCCGCCTTGAGCGCGCAGGTCAGCACGACCTCCGGCGCGGCCAGCGCCTGCGCGAAGTCATGCGCGGAAAGCCCGGTCTGCCGTTCCGGCTCCGGCAGCCAAAGCGCCACGCGCATCTGCCGGTTGAGCCACGGGCCGGGCTGGGCGGCGCGCGGCCAGACGCCTTCGTTCAGCCCGCCGAGGATCAGCCGGTCAGCGTGCTGCAAGCGCGCTTCCAGCGACCCCCAGATGAACAGGCGCGGATGCGCGCCCGCGTCCGTCTGGACCGCCCCCCGCCGCGCGAGGCCCGCGAAGAAGCCGGGATAATCCGCCGGCGCGATCTCTGGCGCGATGCCGCCGGGCGCGCCGCGCGCCAAACTGTCGAGCAGGTCGGCCATCGCCTCGCCTGCCGCGTCGGCCCAGAGCGCGGGCGCATCCGGCCCGTCGGCGAGCGCCTCGGCCACCGCGCGGTGCGCCTGCGCGTACGTCTCCGGGGCCGCCTGCCCGGTGAGCGTGGTGAGCGGTGCGAAAGCCGCCTCCAGCCGGTCGACCAGTTCCGCCGCGCCTTCCGCCTGATCCGCGCGCTCAAGCGCCGGGCGCAGACCGTCCAGTCCGCCGGAAAACCAGGGCTGGCGCAGCGCGCTCACCTCTAGTTCCGCGACGCGCCCGCTGACCTGCTCCGCTGACCAGCCCAGACGCAGGAACGGGTGCTTCAACAGCGCCAGCAGCGTCACAGCGTCCGCCTCAACCGCGGCGCGCGCGATCAACTCCATGAAGCGGCCAATCGCCGTTGCGCTCAGCGGCTCGCCCGCGCTGTCGGCGACATCGACCTGCCAGGTCTGCAACGCCGCGCGCACCCGCCGAGCGAGCGTCCGGTCTGGCGTCACTAGCGCGGCGGTCCTACCAGGCGTTTCGATCGTCTCGCGCATCATAAGCGCGATCGCCTCAGCCTCGTGGCGCTGGTCGGGTGCTTCCAGCAGGCTGACGCCCTCCAGCGCGCCGGCCATCGCGCCGGGGTCCGCGCTGGCGAGAAAGCCGGGCCATTTCTCCGCCGTCTCGGCCGGGCGCATGACCTCGGAGACAAGACCACTGCGCGGCGTCTCGCCCGCGCCCGCCAGCACGCCGACCTGCTCGCGCCCGACGCCCAAAGCGTCCAGAAGCCGCGCCAGACCCGCCTGCGGATGCTGCGGGCACTGATCGAGCGCGGCCCAGCTGTCGGCGTCCAGCACCTGATCCAGCCCCGGCAGTACGATCGCCCCGGCGGGCAGGTCCATCACCGTTTGCATCAGCGCGGCGGTCGCGGGGACGCTGCCGGTCGAACCAGCGACGATCACGGGCGCATCAGGGTTCGCCGCCATACGCTCGGCCTCGCGCGCCAGCAACAGATTGCGCCGGGCAACGGGATCAAGCAGCCCCCGCTCGCGCAGATGCTCAGGCCATTGCCGCGTGACGATACTCAGGAAGCGCGAGGTGCGCTGCCAGTGCTCGGCCATCTCCTCGGGCACGAGGTCGTCGATGCGGGCAAGGTCGACGCCTTCGAGCTGCGCGGAGTCCAGCAGCGCCATCAACTCAAGCGCCAGTTCGCCCGCCGCGGCGGCCGACACGGCGTGGCCCGTCTCCGCTGCCGGGTCGATCGCGCGCGACCAGCGCTGCACCAGCGCCGTCATCGTCAGCCAGCGCTCCATCTCCGGCACGGCGGGCGGGATGTCGGACGCGTCATCCTCATTGGCGGGCGCAAGCTCATCCACCGCGCCCAGCGGGCGGATTTGCGGCAGCAGCAACGCCCCGCCCGGCGCTTCCGCGAGCAGCGCGTCGCGCAAGCCTGCGCAGGCCCGGCGCGTCGGCAGATAGATCGTGGTGTCGGCCAGTTCCAGCGGCCCTGGCGGCTGCCCGCCCACGCGCAGCAGGTCGCCGTTCAGGATCGCACGTGCAAGATCGGCCAGAAACGGCCGTTCAGGCGGGATCGTGAACAGCGCGGGATGCGTCTCGCCCATGGCCCTCAGGCGGCCTTGTCGCGCAGGCGCTGCTCGGCGGCCTCCAGCGCCTCCGGCGTGCCGATATGCATCCATTCGCCCTCAAGCGTCGCCCCGAACAGGCGGCCGCGCGCGATGGCCCGGTCCCAGAGCGGGTTGAGCGAGAACGCGCCCTCCGGGCTGTCGGCGAACAGGCGTGGATGCGCGATGGAAACCCCGGCGAAGACGTATGGCGCGGTCTCGTCCGGCGCGCGGCGCGTCAGCCGGCCATCTGCATCCAGCGAGAAGTCGCCCCGGCCGCCGTAGCCCAGGCTGCCGTCCGTCTCGGCCAACAGCAGCAACGCATCCATGCGCGCCGGTTCCCACATCCCGGCCAGCCGGGCGAGATTCCCTTCACCCTCCTCGATCCAGACCGAGTCGGAATTCTGGATGAAAAATCCCTCCGGCCCGAGCCGGTCCAGCGCCTTCTGCACGCCGCCGCCGGTGTCAAGCAGCGCGTCGCGTTCATCCGAGATGGCAATCTTGGGCGGCCCCGCGCGCTCCGCCAGATGCGCCTCCAGCACATCGGCGAGATAGTGCACGTTGACGACCGCCTGCCGCACCCCGGCCTCCGCCAACCGGTCGAGCACATGGTCGATGAGCGGCCGCCCGGCCAGCCGCACCATCGGCTTGGGAATCGTCTCGGTCAGCGGGCGCATCCGCTTGCCGTAGCCCGCCGCCAGCACCATCGCCGTCTCGATCATCGCCGCCCCAACACCGCCCCTTGTCAACGCCCCGCGCCGGCGCGCGCAATCGCCTGCGCGTCCACCCGCCCCGGCATATGCCGAGCATACCATGCCCGCAAGGGCGCAAGCGCCGGATGCTGCAAGTCTCGCTCCAGATAGGCGCGCACGCGCGGCAGATGCGCCAGATAGGCCGTCTTGCCATCGCGCAGCGCCAGCCGCGCGAAGATGCCGAGGATCTTGGTGTTGCGCTGCGCGCCCAGCAGCGCATAAGCCCGCGTGAAGGCATCCGCGTCGAAACCGCCGTCCTGTTCCGCCTGCGCGCAATAATCTCGGAACAGCGCCGCTTCGACATCCAGGGGCACGGTCAGCCGCGCGTCCTGCAGGAGCGAGACGAGATCATAGGCCGGGTGACCGATTACGGCGTCCTGAAAGTCGATGACGCCCAGCGGTCCACGCGGATCGCCCGGCATCAATGCCAGCAGGTTTGGTGAATGGTAATCGCGCAGCACCAGCCCGGTCTCCTGCGCGGCCAGCCAGTCGAACTGCGCCTGCCACAGCGCCGCGAATTCGCCGCGCGCCGCGACGTCCACATCCGCGCCGGTCATCGCCGGCAGGAACCAGTCGAGCAGCAGCGCCGTCTCGGCGTGGAGCGCGCGCTTGTCGTAATCCGGCAGGCGGTGCGTTCGGCCGTCCTCGACCGGCAGCTCACGCGGGACGGCCGTGCGGCGCAGGCGCAGGAGCAGATCGACCGCCGGGCGATAGAGCGTGCCGACTTCCCCGGCCCGCTCGACCAGCTTGCCGAGGACGAAGTCGCCGAAATCCTCGATCAGCAGGAAGCCGCGCGCGGTGTCCTGCGCATAAATCTCCGGGACCGGCACACCGGCCTGACGCAGCGCGCCCGCCACCGCGATGAAGGGGCCGACATCCTCGGCCAGATGCGCGATCCGGCTGTAGGGCAAGCCGTCCGCGAGCGGCGGCCCGTCGGGCTGCGGCTCCCAGTCCATCAGCACCGCGCGCTGATCACCAAGCTGCAACCGCACGTAAGAGCGCACGGAGGCGTCCCCGGCGAGAAAGCGCGCGGCCGCCGCGCTCCACCCGGCCTTGTTCTGGAAATCCGTCGCCGCGCGGAACCGCTCCAGCCGCGGGGCCCAGCCGCCGAAGCCGGTGATCGTCACGTCGCGCTTGTCGGCTTCCGCGCTTTCGGCGAGCGCCACGTCGAGGCGGTCCGCAGGCAGCACCGCGCCCAGCCGGTCAGGCCATTCGACCAGCACCAGC
Source organism: uncultured Hyphomicrobiaceae bacterium (assembly GCA_964474225.1). Taxonomy (GTDB): domain Bacteria; phylum Pseudomonadota; class Alphaproteobacteria; order Rhizobiales; family Rhodomicrobiaceae; genus Dichotomicrobium. The sequence goes on along the minus strand of CAYYSM010000023.1, from coordinate 4,341 downwards.
CCGTCCTCGCGCGCCTCGTCGAAGCCAAGCTCGCCCAACTCGTCCGGGCCTTCCAGCCGGTAGAGGTCGAAATGGTGGATTTCGACGCGCGGCGTCTCGTAGCTCTGCACGAGAGAAAACGTCGGGCTGGCCACCTCGACATCCTCGCCCGCGATCGCGCCGATCAGGAAGCGCGCGAAGGTCGTCTTGCCCGCGCCGAGGTCGCCGGACAGCGCGACGAGATCGCCCCGGCGCAGATAGGGCGCGAGCACGCGCGCCAGGCCGTCGAGCATCGCCAGCGTGAGGCCCGGCAAGCGGATTTGCGCTGTCCCGTCGGGCGTTTCCGGCTGCACCTGTGAACCCGCCTTCCCTGTCATCGTTTTCCGGGACGATGAATCGCGACTTCGCCGAGACTTTGACCGCCCTGGCGCTGGTCACAGCTTTCGAATCAGTGCGCCTGCTGCAGCCGGGCTTCGGCCTCGACCTGGTCCGGGTGCTTCGCCTGCCCGTCTTCCGGCAGCAGCACCGTCACGGTCGTGCCCGCGCCCTCAGCCGAGCGCAGGTCGATCTGCCCGTTATGAAGCTCCACCAGGCTCTTCACCAGCGACAGGCCCAGCCCCGCCCCGCGATGCTGCGAGCCTTGGGGGCGGGTCTCGAAGCGCTGGAACACGCTGTCCTGATAATCCTCCGGGATGCCGCAGCCCGTATCCTGCACCGAAAAGGCGATCATGTCGCCGTCCCGGTAAGCATTCAGACTGATCGTGCGGCCAGCCTCGGAAAAGCCGATGGCGTTCGAGAGCAGATTATAGAGGATCTGCGTGACGCGCTCGTCATCGGCGACCAGCGTGTCAACCTCAGGGGCGACGTCAATGTCGAGTTCGATATTCTCCGCCGAGAGCCGCTCGCGCACGCCGAGTTCCGCCGAGCGGATGATCTCGCGCACATCGGCCTCGCGCTTCTTCAACTCCAGCGCGCCGGCGTCGATTGTGGCCAGGTCGAGGATGTCGTTGATGATGGCGAGCAGCGCCTGGCTGGATGAGCGGATGTCGCTCAGATATTCGCGCTGGCGCGGGTTCAGTTCGCCCACATGCGGCTCGCCGAGCAGTTCGCTGAAGCCGATGATGTTGGTCAGGGGCGTGCGCAACTCGTAGGAGACATGCGAGATGAAGGTGTTCTTGAGCCGGTCCGACGCCTCCAGCGCTTCATTGCGCTCGATCAGCGCGCGCTCGACCCGCTTGCTGTCGGTAATGTCGACATAGGTCATCATGGTCGCGCCGTCGGGCAGCGGCACGCCGGCATAGGCCAGAACCTTGCCATCCTCCAGCGTCATCTGTCCGTCGAAGGCCGCGCGCTCGTCCTGCAGGTCCACCACGGCGTCGCGCGTGCGCTCCCACGGCTTGGGATCATCAACCTTCCCGCCGCAGGCCGAGATCACCTCATCGACATGCGGGGAGCCGCCGAGGAAGGCTTCCTCCAGCCCCCAGATCTCGCTGAAGGCCGGGTTGAACAGACGCAGCCGCCCATCCGAGCCGAACACCGCCACGCCCTCGCGCAGATGATCCAGCGTCTCGCGCTGAACGCGGATCAGCGCGTTGTAGCGGCTCTCAAGGGCCAGCCGCTCCGTCACATCGTCATAAAGGAAGGTCACGCCGCCGTCCGGGCGCTGGTCGGCCGCCACATGAACCGCGCGCCCGTCCGGCAGATGCCACCAATCCTCCTGCAGCGCATCGGCGCCTGCGCTGTCGAAAGCGGCCATCTGCCGCGCGCGCCAGTCCCGATAATCGACCTGCTCGGGCAGCAGGCGGTCGGCGCGCAGCCGGTCCAGCACCTCGCCGTAGGTCGGGCGCTGATCGAGCCAGTTGGGGGGCAGCTGCCAGAGCGAGGCAAAGGCTTCGTTATAGAAACTCAGCCGGCGGTCCGTACCGAAGATCGCCACGCCGGTCGCAACCCGGTTCAGCGTGCGGGCATGCGCCGCCATCTGCCGGTCGAGTTCGCCCCGGGCGCTTTCCAGCGGCGCCACGTCGATCGCCACGCCGCCGCTCGCTTCGCCCACCGGCAGCGCCGCGGTGTCGTAGCTGCGACGCTCACCGCCCACGATGGTCTGCAGCCGCTCGCGGAACGTCTTGCCGGCCTCCAGCGCCTTGTCGATCCTCTCGCGCTGGCGCGATTCGAGCAGTTCGACCTGCCCTTCCACCACATCGCTCGCGCTCGCCTCATCAACCGCGGAGACATAGGCCTGGTTCACCCAGGTCAGCCGGTCCTCGCTGTCGCGCAGCCAGGCCGGGATGGGCAGCGCCTCCAGCAAGGAGCGGAACGCGGAGAGTTCGTTCTCCGCCGCCTTCAGGCGGCTCGCCAGCCGGGCGCGCTCCTCGCCGTGATCGCACAGCGCACGCAGGCGCAGCACCAGATAAGACCCCGACGGCCGCCCATCCGCCTCGATATTCGCGCCCAGTGCGGTCGTCAGCACCAGATTGAACGCCGCGCCGCTCTCCTTGAGCTTTGCGACGCTCTGCTCCAGCGCAAGAGCGCTTTCGCCGTCCAGCCAGGCGGCGAACCGGCTCAGACGGCGCATCTCAAGCGGCACGCCCAGTTCCGGGTCGAGCGCGTAGGTGACGAGCCGCGGCTGTTCGGCGTCATGGGACCACAGCAGGACGGCCTGCCGCTCCGCGTTCAGCAGCGCATGGGCCGCGCCCAGCTCCCCGGTCAGGCGGGAGATTTCCGCAGCGTTTTCATCCTGCACGCGCCAGCACTGGCGCAGCGCGACTGCGAGTCCGACCGCAGCCACCGCCAGGCCCGCGCCGGTCGCGGCGGCGGTGGCGGCCATCCACGGGGCCGAAACGGGTGTGGTGAAACCGAACAATTCAGCCGCCGCGGCCGAACGCGGCGCCAGCGCCACCGCGGCGAAAAAGGCAATCCCGCCGCTCAAGCGCCTGTCTCTGATGCTGGGATAAGACCTGAAAAACCGCATGACGGGTAGCTGCTCGCCGTGATGGATCAGCGTCGGCGGAAATCGCAGTGCACCGTCGTCCCGCCGGACCGGACGTCGAATCACAAGCAGTTTAGCGCCTCTATGGGCCACTGCCCAACGTGCGGTTGTATCTTCCACGGCTGAGCCGAGTTTTCAACGCCTGTCTTGGAAAGACTGCCATCGAAATGCCCCGCCAAATCCCATGACAACGGCGCGCACATTGGCTATAGCTGGCCGGCATGCGGCCGCCGCAGCGGCCCGAACCAACAAGAGCAACAGCGTAGTCGGCGCCTAAGTCCGGGGGACAAAAACGTGAGCAAGAATCGCCAAGCCGTCATTCAGGAAGATACCGTCATCAAGGGCGAGATCTCCAACTGCGAACTCATCGAGATTTATGGCTACGTCGAGGGCGAAGTTGACGCCTCTCGCGTGACAGTGCGCGAAGGCGGCAAGCTGTTCGGCACGCTGCGCGCGGGCGATGCCGAGGTCGAGGGGCTGCTGCAGGGCGATGTTTTCGTGCGCCGCCTCATCAAGGTGGGCAGCACCGGCAATGTCAACGGCGACGTGCAATACGGGCAGATCGCGGTCGATCTCGGCGGTCAGCTCAGCGCGAAGCTCAGCAACGTGCCGCCGGAAATCACGGGCGATCTCGAACTGAGCGTGAAGAAGGGCCGCGCGGTGCGGATCAGCCTGGTCGACCTGAACGCCGTCGACCCCGATGACCATGCGAAGGACCTGCAGTTTTCCATCAGCAATGCGCAGGGCGGCTTCGTCGCGCACTCCAAATCGCCGACGACACCGATCGCCACCTTCACGCAGGCCGATCTGGAAGCCGGCGCGATCGCCTTTGTCCACGACGGCAATTCCACGGACAATGTCGGCTTCAACGTGGAGGTGAAGGACGCCAAGGGCGCGAGTTCCGGCGATCCGAAATCCGTCACCGTGAACGTGCAGGCGTAGCGCAAGCAGCGGCGGCCGCAATGGGCCGCCGGTTTAAGCGTCAATACCGATAGGCGTCCGGCTTGTACGGCCCCTGCGGACTCACGCCAATATACTCCGCCTGATCCGGCTCAAGCTCGGTCAGCTTCACGCCCATCTTCTCCAGATGCAGCCGGGCGACCTTCTCGTCGAGGTGCTTGGGCAGGACATAGACCTTGTTGTCGTATTCCTCGCCCTTGGTCCACAGCTCGATCTGGGCCAGCACCTGATTGGTGAAGCTCGCCGACATCACGAAACTCGGATGGCCGGTGGCATTGCCGAGGTTCAGCAGCCGCCCTTCCGAGAGCAGGATCATCCGCTTGCCGCCGGGGAATTCGATCATGTCCACTTGCGGCTTGATGTTCGTCCACTTGTGGTTCTTGAGCGCGGCGACCTGGATCTCGTTGTCGAAATGG
>CAYYSM010000022.1:0-16041 GCA_964474225.1 uncultured Hyphomicrobiaceae bacterium | reverse complement strand
GCGATCGCCACGCGCTGCTGCTGCCCGCCGGAGAGCTGGCCTGGGTATTTATACGCTTGCTCGGGGATGCGCACGCGCTCCAGGTATTTGTGCGCGGTTTCCTCGGCCTGCTTCTTCGGGATCTTGCGGACCCAGACCGGGGCGAGGGTGCAGTTTTCGAGAACCGTCAGGTGCGGGAACAGGTTAAAGTGCTGGAACACCATCCCGACTTCCTTGCGGATGTCCTCGATGTTCTTCAGGTCGTCGTTCAGCTCGATGCCGTCGACGGTGATCGTGCCTTCCTGATGCACCTCTAGCCGGTTGATGCAGCGGATCAGCGTGGACTTGCCCGAGCCGGAGGGGCCGCACACCACGATGCGCTCGCCCGTGCCCACGGTCAGGTCGATGTCCTTGAGCACGTGGAAGTCCCCGAACCACTTGTTCAGCCCGCTGATCTCGATGATCGGACGGTCGAGCCGGCGTTCGGGCGCCTGATCGGCTTCGGGACGGGTATCTTGCGAAAGTGCCATGCGGTCGGCTCCCTAACGTTGGGTCTCCCTGTCCAGCTTGCGCTCGATATACTGACTATAGCGCGACATGCCATAGGTGCAGATGAAGAAAATGGCCGCGGCGAAGACATACGCCTCGAAGTCGTAGCCCTTCCACTCGATCGAGCGGCTCGCCGTCTGCGCCATGTTCAGCAGATCGAGCAGGCCGATGATCGACACCAGCGAAGTATCCTTGAACAGGGCGATGAATGTGTTGACGATACCCGGGATTGAAATCCGCAATGCCTGGGGCAGGATGATGAAGATCATCTTCTTCCAGTAGCCTAGGCCGAGCGCGTCCGCCGCCTCGTACTGGCCGCGCGGCATGGCCTGCAGACCGCCGCGGATAGCCTCGGCCGTGTAGGCGGACTGGAACAGCGTGATGCCGACCATCGCGCGGACAATCTTGTTGAAGTCGATGTCCGACGGGAAGAACAGCGGCAGCATCACCGAGGCCATGAACAGGATGGTGATGAGCGGCGTTCCGCGCCAGAACTCGATATAGATCACCGATAGCGCGCGGATGATCGGCAGCTCCGAGCGGCGGCCGAGCGCCAGCAGAATGCCGATCGGCAAGGCCGCGACGATGCCCACGCTGGCGAGCGTCAGGGTCAGCAGGAAGCCGCCCCACTCCTCCAGGTTCGCGGCCGGCAGGCCCAGCCACTCGCCCTGGACGACGGCGTAGGTGAAGACCGGGAAGCCGATCAGCGTGAACAGCCCGACCTGCGGCTTGAACGGCGTGCGCGGGATGACCAGCCATGCGATGAGCGAGGCGAACACGGCCATGGCAAGGACCGGCCGCCAGACCTGGTCCGGGTTCGCGCCGAAATAGAGCCCGAACATGATCTGGGTGAAGCGGACCTTGATGAAGGTCCAGCACGCGCCGTCCGGGTTGGCCTCGCAGACCGAACGGTCCGAGCCGGAGATGTTCGCGTCGAGCAGGGCCCACTGCACGATGGGCGGGATCAGGAGGTAGAGCACATAGAGGCTCAGAAGCGTGATGATCGTGTTCGTCACGGAGCCGAACAGGTGCTCCCGCGCCCATTGGAGGGGGCCGGCGTCGCGCACGGGCGGCGGACGGCTCTCCTTCACCTCGAACGTACCCGTCTGCGCCATGTTACCGCTCCACCATCTGAACGCGTCTGTTGTACCAGTTCAGAATCGCCGATGTGGTCAGGCTGAGCGCCTCGTAGACCAGTATGGTCATGGCGATGATGACCAGCGCCTGGCCGGTCTGGTTCAGGGCGATGCCCGCCCAGACGTTCACCAGTTCGGGATAGCCGACCGCCACGGCCAGCGAGGAGTTCTTGGTCAGGTTCAGATACTGGCTGATCGTCGGCGGAACGATCACGCGCATCGCCTGCGGAATAATGACGAGGCGCAGCATCGTCGGCCGTTTCAGCCCCAGTGACGCCGCCGCCTCGGTTTGTCCCTTCGAAACGGAGATGATCCCGCCGCGCACATTCTCCGCGATGAAGGCCGCCGTGTAGGTCGTCAGCGCGAACCATAGCGAGAAAAGCGGTAGCGGCACCTCCATGCCGCCCGACAGATTGAAGCGGCCCAGCTCGGGGATATCAAACGTCAGTGGCGATGGGAAAATCAGGAAGACGAGGAACACCAGCACGACCAGCGTCGCAAGACCGTAGAGGCGGCCGGGCGGTCTGTAGCCGGTGTGATACTGCTTTGTCCTGGCCCAACGGTTGAAAGCGAAAATCGCGAACAGTCCGAGCGCTATCGCGATCAGCAGCGCGTAAGCGCCGGGGTTCTCGCTCAGCATCGGGCGGGGCAGGTACAATCCACGATTATTGAGGAAAACCTCCTCGCCGAGCGTCAGGCTTTCGCGCGGGCCGGGAAACAGCGGCAGGAAGACCGCGAAGTTCCAGAACATGATCTGCAACAGCAAGGGCGTGTTGCGGAATATTTCGATGTAGGTCGACGCGAATGTTGACAGAAGGAAATTCGGGGACAGGCGCGCAACGCCGACCAGGAAGCCCAGTATCGTCGCGACGAGAATCCCCAGAGCGCTGACGATAATCGTGTTCTGTATGCCGATAAAGAAAACGGTCCAATACGTCGTTTCACCAAGCTGAAAGTCGATGAATGGCGAGAATCCGATGGAGAACGGCGCGACTTCGCCAAGAAAACCGAAGCCGGTCTGGATGCCGCGTTCGTTCAAATTCGCGACAGTATTAGTAAAAATTGTATAGAAGGCCCATAGGACGAAGGCCAGAACGGCAATCTGTGCCGCCACACCGCGATAAACGGGATTACGATAAAACGGAATCCGGGTTTTACGGCTCAAATCGCTTCCTCGGTATCGGGCAACACGCTGGGGCGGATCGGAGGTGGCGGCGCGGCGGCATCCGCGCGTGATGCGGGGACGCCGCCGGCCAATGCTCTTTCAGATTAGCGGATCGGCGGGGCGTAGAGAATGCCGCCCTCGGTCCACAGCGCGTTCACGCTGCCCTCACGCGGGATGCCCAGCGGGGCGACGTTGCGCTGATACAGCTCGTCATAGTTGCCGACTTGCTTGATGGCATTGTAGGCCCAGTCATTCGACAGGCCGAGGTTCTCGCCCATCGTGCCCTCGACGCCGAGCAGACGGCGCACGTTCGGGTTGGTGCTGTCCTCACGCATCTGGTCGACGTTTTCCGACGTCACGCCGTACTCGTCAGCGTTGATGAGCGCGAACAGCGTCCAGCGGACGATGTCGTGCCACTGCGCGTCGCCCTGGCGGGTCACCGGGCCGAGCGGCTCCTTGGAGATGGTCTCGGGCAGGATGACCGCGCTGTCCGGGTCGGTCAGCTCGGTGCGGATCGCGGCAAGCTGGGACTTGTCGGAGGTCAGCACGTCGCAGGCGCCGCCGTCGAAGCCCTCGCGGGTCTGGACGGAGGTGTCATAGACGACCGGCTCGAACTCCATGTCGTTCACGCGGAAGTAGTCGGCCAGGTTCAGCTCGGTGGTCGTGCCGGCCTGCACGCAGACCTTCGCGCCGCTGAGCTGCATGGCGCTGTCAACGCCCAGCTCCTCCTTAACCAGGAAGCCCTGGCCGTCGATGTAGTTGTAGTACGTGAACTCGACGCCGAGCGTCGCGTCACGGGTCAGCGTGTCGGTCGTGTTGCGCGAGAGCACGTCGATCTCGCCGGAGGTCAGCGCGGTGAAACGCTCCTTCGCGGTCAGGTTGGTGTACTTGACCGAAGTGGCGTCGCCGAAGATCGCGGCTGCCAGCGCACGGCAGAAATCGGCGTCGATACCGGCCATGTTGCCTTCGTCATCCGGCGCAGAGAAGCCGGGAAGACCGCCGTCGACACCGCACTGCAGATGTCCGCGTTCCGTCACTTCGTCGAGCGTGGCAGCAGACGCCGGCAGGACCGACAGCGCCAGCGCGGCAAACGTGCTGATTGCGAGTCCCAAAGCACGCATCGCAAACCCCTTTCGTTTGGTGGTTAAATGAATGTGTTGCGCGTTAGCTCAGGCACATTCCGTGCCGGATGCAGAAGCTAGCAAAAAGTTTCGTTGATTAACAAGCGGTTTGCGCCTCGTTCTTACGTCGAGTGGCGGAAAGCGGAATTTCATGGTGGTTTCCTGTTCTCTCCGGCCGTCGAAGATTGGCGAGGGCGGTCCGCTCATGGCCGGTCTGGATTTTCCCCGCCGGAGCGGGCATCCTGCCGAATGCCGGTTAAACCTTGTGCAACGATGCACAAATCCACTGCAAGCGCGGAGAGCTTGGCATGAAGACGCGTGCCGCCGTTCTGCATGAGCGCAAGAAGCCGCGCCCCTACGCGGAAAGCTGCCCGCTGACGATCGAGGAGGTCGATCTGGCGCCGCCGGGCGATGGCGAACTGCTGGTGAAGATCAAGGCGGCGGGCCTTTGCCACTCCGATTTGTCCGTGATCAACGGCGACCGGCCGCGTCCCGTGCCGATGGTGGTCGGGCATGAAGCCGCTGCCGAGGTGGTGGAGACTGGGCCGGGCGTGGATGACCTGAAGCCGGGTGACCGGCTGGTTCTCATCTTCGTGCCGAGCTGCGGGCGTTGCGTGCCCTGCGCCGAAGGCCGTCCTGCCCTGTGCGAACCCGCGGCGCAGGCGAATGCGGCCGGCACGCTGCTTTCCGGCGCGCGCCGTCTGAGCCTGAATGGCGCGCCGGTGCATCACCACATCGGTGTGTCGTGCTTCGCGGAGTATGCCGTGATCGCCCGGGAATCCGCGATCAAGGTCGATGACGATCTCGACTTCACCGAAGCCGCGCTGTTCGGCTGCGCGGTGCTGACCGGCGCGGGCGCGGTCGTGAACACGGCAAAGGTGCCGCCCGGCGCGTCAGTGGCGATTGTCGGCCTTGGCGGCGTCGGGCTGATGGCAGTGATCGCGGCGAAGTTGTCCGGCTGCACCGACATCGTGGCGATCGACCTTTCCGAGGCGAAGCTCCAGACCGCCGCGCAGCTCGGCGCGACGCACAGCTTCAACGCCGGCGACCCCGATTGCGCGGACAAGGTGCGCGCGGCGACCGGCGGCGGCGTCGATTTCGGCTTCGAGATGGCCGGCGTCGTGCCCGCGCTGGAGATGGCTTATCAGGTGACGCGCCGCGGCGGCACAACCGTGACCGCGAGCCTGCCGAACCCGGCGGACCGCCTGCCGCTGCCGGCCGCTCACATTGTCGCCGAGGAGCGCACCTTCAAGGGCAGCTATATCGGAAGCTGTGCGCCGATCCGCGATGTGCCGCGCTTCATCCGGCTCTACCGCCAGGGCCTTCTGCCGGTCGACCGGCTCGTGAGCGAGCAGGTGTCGCTGGATGACCTGAATGTGGCATTTGACCGGCTCGCCGATGGGCAGACGATTCGCCAGATTCTCATCCCGTGATGCCGTCACAGCCCTGTCAAGCTGGCTTCCTATCCTGTATGGGTGGTGGGTGTCCGAGACGCAAATCGGGCGCCCGCGCGGTTCAGAGCGGGCAAGGCGGACAACGAAAATCATTTCAACAAAACCCTTCCCGTCTGTTGCCGGCCGCAAGTAATTCAATTTTGTCGTGGTTGGTTGATAAACGATGCAGATCGTCTAATATGAACGGAATTTTAGAAAGTGCAGATTATGGCGTCTGAGTTTTTGCTGGATGTGTGACGGGACGTCCGCAAAGGCTTCGATTGCCGGAAGGAAATTCGAAAACGAGGTGTTTTTTGCCCGAAAACCGTGAATCGCACTCGACCCTCCAGAAAGCTTTCGCGGTGATCAAGCTCCTAGCAGAAACGGGATACCCGATGAACGCGCCAGACATTGGCGCGCAACTCGACATGAATCGCCAGACGGTACACCGGCTGCTCAATCAGCTGGAGGCGATCGGGATGGTCCGGCGGGATGTCGCCCGCGAACGCTTCGAGGTCGGGCCGGCGCTGGTCCAGCTCGGCCTGCGCGCGCAGAACGGCAATCACACAGCCAATTTGCGCCGCGCTGTCATGCAGAAGCTGGTGGATGAGGTTGACGAGAACTGCAATCTCGGCGTGCTGGATAGGCACGAGATCGTCTATATCGACCACGTCGAGTGCCGCTGGCCGCTGCGCCGCCAGATGGAGGTCGGCACCAGGCTGCCGGCCTATAACACCGCCATCGGCAAGGTGCTGCTCGCGCATCTGCCGGAAACGGCGCTGGAGCAGTACCTCTCCGTCGTCGAACTCAAGCCGCAGACGGAACATAGCTGGACGGACCCAGAGGCTTTTCGCGAGCATCTGGCGGAGGTTCGCGAGCGAGGGTATGCAATCGGCAACCAGGAGAACCTGGTCGGTTTGCTGTCCGTCGGGGTGCCGGTCCCGGATCCGCTGGGGCGCGTGGTGGCCGGCCTGTCGATTCACGGCCCCGTGGCCCGCCTGCCGGAGGACCGGGCGCGCGCGTTCGTTCCCATGCTGCAAGAGGCCGCGCAGACCATCAGCGAACTGATGATCGAAAGCGCCAGCCGGCGGCTCACGACCTGAGCGGCTCGCCGCCCGCGGTCTGCGTCGCGGCGGCGCGCTGGCGCACCAGATCGTTGATCGCCGCAAGCACCTTGTCCCGCGCAACGTGATGCGGCATGTGGCCGACGCCCGTGAGCACCTCCAATCTGGCATCGGGCACTTTCGCTACCAGCGGCGGCGTGTGCAGATGCGTGTAGATCACGTTATCCGAGTCCCCGGTCAGCGCGATCAGCGGCGTATCGATGAGCGGGTATTCCGGGGCCATATCCCGCGCGATTGGCTTGAGCCGCGTGAGATCGTGGGCGTTTGCGAGGAAGGTGGCGGGGCGGCTATAAAGCGCGGTCGCGGCGGCTTCGCGGTAATGGTCGGGCGGGGTGTTCGGGCGGAACACATTGCGGATGCCGGCATCGACGCGCACGAAATAGCCCGGCGCCACCAGCGTCGCGGCTATCAGCGGTCCGAGCAGCGGCACTGATGCCGCCTCGTGCTCCCAGCCGACGCCGCCGGGCCAGGGGTGCGACACGCCGGAGAGAAACAGGATGCCGCCGGTCTCTTCCGGGAACTCCAGCGCGTAGGCCAGCGCCAGCGCCCCAGCCCAGGAATGCGCCACGAGGATCGGCCGCTCCAGCCCCATTTCACGGAACGCGGCACGGCAAAGCCGCGCCTGAACGCGCGGATCATGCGCTTTTTCCGTGCGCCGCGTGCTCCAACCGAAGCCGGGCCGGTCGAGCGCGACGGCGCGGTGGCGTTCGGCGACCTCATCGAAGAGCGAGGCCGTCCACTCGCGCAGATTGCTGCTCGCGCCGTGGATCATCACCACTGGCGCACCCTCGCCCGCCTCAATGATGTGAAGATCATCGATGCCCGCGCGCACGAAGTGCCCGATCGGCGGAAAGCGCCGGTTCACCCACCACTGATGCAGCAGCGTGAAGATCGCCAACCCCGCCAGGAGCAGCACCAGCGCAAGCGCCAGCCAGAGCCAGATCGTCAATAACACCTCCTTAACAGGCTGCGCGCCAAAGCTTCATGCTTGCGCCCCCGAGACCTAATCCAGCACGGCACGTCAACGCCAGTGACATCTGATCGCCCGTGAGGCGCTTGCGCCGACCGCGATACCGCTTGCGCCGGCCCGCGCAAAACGTCTGACACAATTGCGCCAGCGCGATTGCGCCGACCCGCGCCGTCTTCGATCTTCGCGCTTAAGCCCGACCATCACAAGGCGAGGAGACCATGGGCCATCACGCCAATATGCCCGAGGCTGTCGCGTTTGCCGGCCTGTTCGACCAGCAGCAGGCGCAGGCGCTGAATGCTCTGCTGCCCACGCTTACGCCGGAGCAAACGCTCTGGTTGAGCGGTTTCCTCGCGGGTCTGAGCCGCCAAGGGATCGCGGTTCCGGCGCAGGGGCCAGCCGCGGGCGCGCCCGCCGCCGGACCGAAGGTGACGGTGCTATATGCGACCGAGACGGGCAATGCCGCGGGCGTGGCGAAGCAGGCTGCCGAACGCTTCAATGCGGCGGGTCTGGAGGCACGCGCGGTCAACATGGCCGATTACAAGCAGCGCGACCTCAAGAGCGAAACGCATGTCGTCATGGTCGCCGCCACGCACGGCGAAGGCGATCCGCCGGAGGGCGCGGCTGGCTTCTTCGAGTTCCTGCAAGGCCGCAAAGCGCCGAAGCTCGACGGCGTGAAGTTCGCAGTGCTGTCGCTCGGCGACACGAGCTATGTGCATTTCTGCGAGGCGGGCAAGGTGTTGGACCGGCGCTTCGAAGACCTGGGGGCGGAGCGCATCGCCGAGCGCGTCGATTGCGACGTCGATTATGAGGATGCGGCTGAAGACTGGATCGCGCAGTTGACCGATCTGATCGCCGCCGACGCGCCCGCGCAGGCCGCCGAAGCCGCGACCGCCGCGCCGTCTGGGCTGGCGGCGTTCGGTCTCGCGCCCGCACCCGCCGTGCCGACCTATTCGCGCAAGAACCCGTTCGAAGCGGAGATGCTTGAGAGTATCCGCCTCAATGGCCGCTATTCCGACAAGCAGACGCAGCACATCGAACTCTCGCTGGAAGGCTCCGGCCTGAGCTTCCAGCCCGGCGACAGCCTCGGCGTGCTCGCCAGCAATGATGCCGCTGTCGTCGACGAGATTGTTGAGGCGCTTGGTTTCGCGCCCGACGCGCCTGTGAGCGTGAATGGCGCGGACAAGCCCTTGGCCGAGGCCCTGCGCGACGATCTCGAACTGACGATGCTGACGCCCGGCTTCCTGAAAGCCTATGCGGAGGCAACCGGCGCGGAGGAGCTGGCCGATCTCACGCGCGCGGGCAACGAGGCGGCGCTGCAGACGTTCCTGAAGGAGCATCAGGTCGCCGATGTGGTCGCGCGCTGGCCCGCGCCCGGCCTCGACGCGGCCAGCCTCGCCGGCATGCTCCGCAAGCTCCAGCCGCGGCTTTATTCCATCGCCTCCAGCCAGTCCGCGCTGCCCGACGAGGTGCATCTGACCGTCGGCGTGACGCGCACGACGCCACGGGGCCGCGCGCGCAGCGGCGTGGCCAGCACCTTCCTTGCCGACCGACGCGTGCCGGGCGAGCAGATCCGCGTCTATGTCAGCGAGAACGAGAACTTCCGCCTGCCGTCCGATCCAGACCGGCCGCTCATCATGATCGGGCCGGGCACCGGCGTCGCGCCGTTCCGCGCCTTCATGCAAGAGCGCGAGGAGGTGGGCGCGCGGGGCAAGAGCTGGCTGTTCTTCGGCGACCGGCGCTTCCGCGAGGATTTCCTGTACCAGACGGAATGGCAGCGCTGGCTGAAGGATGGGGTGCTCACGCGCATGGATGTCGCGTTCTCGCGCGATCAGGCCGAGAAGGTCTATGTGCAGGACCGGCTGCGCGAGAAGGCTGATGAGGTCTATGGCTGGATCCGCGACGGCGCGGCGATCTATGTCTGCGGCGACGCGGACAGCATGGCGCCTGCGGTGCATGACGCGCTGGCCGGCATTCTGCAGGAGCAGGGCGGGTACTCCGCCGATGACGCCGAGGCGCATCTGAAGCAGATGCAGCGCGAGCGCCGCTACCAGCGCGACGTGTATTGAGGAAAAGCAATGAGCAAGGCCGCCGAACGCCACAAGGTCGACCGCAGCGTGGATCGCTCCCAGCCCATCGACAAGCTACACCCGAACGAGCGCATCAAGCTGGAGAGCGGCTATCTGCGCGGCTCGCTGGACGCCAGCCTCGCCGAGCGCATCACCGGCGCCGTGCTGGAGGACGACCACCAGCTCACCAAGTTCCACGGCACCTATCAGCAGGACGACCGCGACCTGCGCGAGGAGCGCCGCCGGCAAAAGCTGGAGCCGGCTTATTCCTTCATGATCCGCGTGCGCCTACCAGGCGGCGTGTGCCAGACCGAGCAGTGGCTGCAGCTGGACGAGCTGGCGCGGAACTACGCCAACAACACGCTGCGGCTGACAACCCGGCAGACCTTCCAGTTTCACGGCGTGCTCAAGCGCGACCTTGCCACGACGATGCAAGGCATCCATGACAGCCTGCTCGACACGATCGCGGCCTGCGGCGATGTCAATCGCGGTGTGATGGCCACGCCGATTCCGGAATTTTCCGCGCTGCACGCGCAGGTCTTCCCGATCGCGAAAGAGGTGAGCGAGCATCTGCTGCCCGGCACGCGCGCCTATCACGAGATCTGGCTGAATGAGCAGCCGATCTATCAGGGCGACGCGGAGGATGCGGTCGAGCCGATCTACGGCAAGACCTATCTGCCGCGCAAGTTCAAGATCGGCTTCGCGATCCCGCCGGTGAACGATGTCGATGTGTTCACGCAGGATATCGGCTTTATCGCCATTGCGGACGGCGACGACCTGGCGGGCTTCAATGTCGCCGTTGGCGGCGGCATGGGCCGCACGGACAACGAGCCGTCCACCTATCCGCGCCTCGGCGATGTCATCGGCTTCATCCCCGCCGACAGAGCCGTCGAGGTGGCGGAAAAGATCGTTACGATCCAGCGCGACTTCGGCAACCGCGTCGACCGCAAGCTGTCGCGGATGAAATACACCATCGACCGGAACGGGCTGGACTGGTTCGTCGATGAGCTTGAAGAGCGGCTCGGCTGGAAGCTCGAACCCGCGCGCGATTTCCACTTCGACACCAGCACCGACCGCTTCGGCTGGAGCAAGAACGCCGACGGAACGTGGAACTACACCGCCTTCATCGAGAATGGCCGCGTGAAGGATGACGGCGCGCATCAAGTGATGACCGGCATCCGCGAGATTGCGAAGGTCCACAAAGGCGACCTGCGCATCACGCCGAACCAGAACCTCATCATCGCCTGCATCCCGGCGCGGCGGAAGCCGAAGATCAAGAAGCTGCTGGAGAGCCACGGCATCATCGACGCGTCCGAGCGCAGCACGCTGCGCCGGCATTCGATGGCCTGCGTCGCGTTCCCGACCTGCGGGCTGGCGATGGCGGAAAGCGAGCGGTATCTGCCTTCGCTCATCACCAAGGTAGAAGCGCTGCTGGAGGAGACCGGCCTCGGTGACGCGGGGATCGTGATCCGCATGAGCGGCTGTAACAACGGCTGCTCGCGGCCTTACGTCGCGGAGATCGGCTTTTCCGGCCGCGCGCCAGGCAAATACAACATGTATCTGGGCGGCGGTTATCACGGCCAGCGGCTAGCCAAGCCCTATCTGGAAAACATTGGCGAGGACACGATCCTCGAAACGCTCAGGCCGATGTTCGAAGCGTACGCGCGCGAGCGCCGCGACGGCGAGGCGTTCGGCGATTTCGTCATCCGCAAGGGACACGTCGCCGCCGTGCGCCACGGCACGGACTTCAACGCCGATGTGGCGCCAGACGCCGAAACGAGGGCCGGCTAGCTTTTTGCCTGCGGCTCCGGCGCTTGGGGATAGTGCGAGCCGTCGACAGGAACCTCGCTCTGCTCCTCCCGGACCCGCGCCATCTGCTCGGCCAGCGCCGTCTTGAGCCAGTCCAGATCGCGGAAATGAACGTCCGATTGGGGGAAGGGGATTTCAATGCCTTCCTCGCGGAACCTCTTGATGATGGCGATGCGCAGGTCGGTCTGGATACCGAGCT
Source organism: uncultured Hyphomicrobiaceae bacterium (assembly GCA_964474225.1). Lineage (GTDB taxonomy): Bacteria > Pseudomonadota > Alphaproteobacteria > Rhizobiales > Rhodomicrobiaceae > Dichotomicrobium. The sequence continues at coordinate 4,490 of CAYYSM010000022.1, read as the reverse complement.
GGCGCGTGATATTGAGCGCGTAGGCGAAGAGCGTGAAGTCCAGCGAGCTGTTGCCGAAGTCGCTGAACCAGACGAATGGTTCAGGATGCGTCAGCACCTGCGGATGCTCGCGCGCGACTTCCAGCAGGATGTCTTTCACCTGCTCCGGGTCGCTGTCGTAGGACACGCCGACATTGATCGAGAGGCGGCCAACATTATTGTGCAGCGTCCAGTTCTGCACCTTTTCCGAGATCAGCACCGAGTTCGGCACCACGACATTCGCGCGGTCGAAAGTCTCGATCTCGGTTGAGCGCACGCTGATCTTGCGCACGAAGCCCTGATCCTGCCCGACCACGACCCAGTCGCCGACCTTGATCGGCCGTTCGGCCAGCAGGATGAGGCCGGAGACGAAGTTGTTCACGATGCTCTGCAGCCCAAAACCGATGCCGACGGAGAGCGCGCCGGCCACGATGGCCAGGTTGGAGAAATCAAGCCCCGCATAGGACGCGGCCACCAGCACGGCGGCGATGAAGCCGACGTAACCGAGCCCGGTGCGAACCGAGTCGCGCACGCCGCCTGAAAGCCCGGCCGGCTCCATCACCTGATTGTCCATCCAGCTCAGCAGCACCCGCGCGATGGCGTAGGCCAGCACGAAGACCAGAAGCGCGCCAAGCAGGGTGGCGAGCGAGATGGTCAGCCCGCCGACCTGGAAGCCGAAAAATACTTTCTCCGCCCAGCCGGTAAGGTCTTTCCAGTCGAAGCCCCACTGCAGCAGGATGATCGGGAAGGCCACGGCGAAAATTGCGGCTTTGAGCACCAGCGTGAGGATGAGCGCGATCTGTTCGCGCCGCCGGTTGTCGCTTGGCAGGGCGGGCATCCCGCGCGGCCCCGTCTGGCCCGAGCGGATACGGTCGCCCACCGCGTTGACCCAGACCAGCATCAGATAGACGACGATGACGATGCTGCCGGTGATGACCACCTGAGCCGCAAGGAAGCGGCCGAAGGCGACGTAACCAGTCGCCGTGGCGAGCAGAATCGCCACCACCAGCGTATAACCGGGAATGCGGAGCCACTGCAGCCAGTTCAGATGGGTGTCTTCTGCGCTCTCCCGCGTGCCCATCCGCGTCATGAGCACGGCCCCGAAAAGCAGCGCAAACAGAATGTTCGTGGCGGAGGTCTGGGCAATGGTGGTCGACAGCGGCATGTAGAGCACTTCGTTGATCGTGCTCACGACCTTGTCGATGCCGAACACCGCCGCGATCGCCAGGACCAGCCGGTTCACCCGTTTCGCGCCGGCGTCGTTGACCGGCAGGATGCGCCAGTGCGGACGGTTGGGCGCGAGAATCGTCGTGCTCAGCGCGCTCACGATCGCGACGGTGACCAGGGCGATCGTCGCCGCGCGCACGATCTCCTCCATGCGCGGCACCAGCAGATCGGCCGCAGAGAGCATACCGTAGACCGCGCCGGCCGTGGCCATGATCGGCAGGGCGCGCAGAATGATGACCCATGCGCCGGAAGAGGCCCGTTGCCAGAAGGGCGGCGGCGTTTCGCTGTCCCATTCGCGGAAGTTCTTGATGCCGATCCAGCACGCCGCGTACAGAAGCCCGAAAATCACGACGCCGAAAAACAGGATGGCATAGAGCGTTTCGTTGCTCTCAAGCCCGCGCGCCGAGTCCTCAAGCAGCAGCTTGAAGCGCCGCTGGGCGGTCTCGTTTTCCTCCACTGCACGCTGCCAAAGCGAGACCGACAGCGGGGTGGTCGTGCGCTCGAACAGCTGGTTGGTGAAGAGGTCGCGCCGGCGGTTCTGTATTCGCTCGCTGAGCTGGTTGGCGCGGACCTGTGACGCCTGCGCGGCCTTCAGGGTCGATTGCAGCCGGTTCGCCTGCGCCTGTAGTGAGGCCCGCTCCTGAGCAATCGCCTGCGGTTCGGCGGGCTGATCTTCGCCAGGGGGCTCGCCCAGCTTCTCAAGCTGGTTATTGAGCGCTTCTAGCCGCGGCTTGACCTCCTCGGTGAGCTTTCCAAGCTCGGCAAGCGCCTCGTCAATCTCCAGGCGGAGCCGGTCGAGCTGGCCGTTGGACAGGTTTTCGCGCGTCAGCGTCTCCTCGACCTTGTCGAGCCGCGCGATGATCTCGGCGATGCGCTGGGGAAGCTGGTCGGCGTCCTGAGGGCGCTCGAACCCCTCGTTGGCAGGGGCGGGCGCTTGCTGCTGTTGCTGCTGCTCCTGTTGCCCCTCCTGCTGCGGCGCGGGTTGCGCCGGCGTGTCGCCTGCAGGCGCGGGCGCGGTCTGAGGCTCGGCCGGCGTCTGTTGCGGCGAAGTCTGCGCGGGAGCCTGTTCCTGCGCGTCCGCGCCGGCCTGCACGAAAACAAGCCCGCACAGCAGCGCGGCGATGATCAGGGTGAGACGCTTGCACATGGCAGTCTCGTCATTCTCTGGTTGCGGAGCGATCTATATCCGACCGCTTATGAACGCTCGGTTTGCGCCTCCGCGATACGGATATGGCCGTCATCCAGCGGCGTAGCAGGCGTGCGATCGATGTCCTTGAGGCGGTCCGGGGCGTTCGCGCCGATCCCGGTCTCGATCACGATGTCGATTGGCCCGCCGGTCATTACGAGGTGCTCGACCTGGTCGCGCCGGATCAGAACCAGCCGCCGGCGGCCATCCACTGGGGCCTGGTCGACCACACCGAGGCGCTTGTTCCGGCCCTTGAACATCAGCGCGCCGCCGGAGGTCATGAACGCGCGAAAAATCCACAAAGCGATGACCAAAAAAAGGAGGACCCCGGCACCAGCGGCGAGATACCACGCCAGATCGAGAAAACTCTGATCGATTTCCACAATATCGCTCCATTGACCATGGGTCGCGCTGGGACGCTCTCGTACCGCCGCAGCGCGCCGAATAACCTGTTTGATAACGGAAAAAGTCGCCCGTGGCGTTCTGTATAGCCGGAGATTAACCGCTTTTTAACCCCGAGATCGGCAATTTTTGCCGCGTGTCTTAGTGTCGCCTTTCTGAACGTTCAGGTTGTAAACTGCCAAGATTCGCTTGAGGAGCGCCGCCTGGCGGATGCCTGCGCCGGGACGCAGCGAACGCGCGGAGGGAAGATTCACCATGAGCGAGGCCCAGGCGGTTCTGAGCGATGCCCAAACCACGCGCCGGCGCAATGGCGGCCGCGCAGTCGGGCTCGCGTTGGCGGGACTGGCGGTCTCCGGGCTGGTTGCGGCGGCTCTGTTCTTCGCGCTTGACGCCCGGGCGCAGTCGGAAGCGGCGTGGCTGGCGCCGATTGCCGCGTTCCTCGCGGGGGTGCTCGGCGCGGGAACGGTTGGACTCGTCACGGACCGCAGAAAACGCGCGGGCGTGCTGGCCGAGGGGCTGGCGCAAACCGCACGGGTCGGAGCAGCCGTGGCAACCCCCCGCGGCGACCTGGTGGAATCCAATGCCGCCTACGATCGTCTGTTTGCGCGCGCCGGACGCGCGCCTGGCGATCCGCATTATATCTTGGCGTCCAACGGTGATGACGGCGCAGCCGCGTTCCGCTTCGCACAGGCCGCCGCCGCGCACGGCTCGCACTGCGAGGTCGTGCGTTGGCTGGAGCCGGGCACGGACGGCAGGCCCTCACCCCGCTGGCTCGAAGCGCGGGTCGAGCCGGTCTACCGCGCCGGGCTTGCCGAAGGCCGCCTGATGTTCTGGCAATTCCGCGACGTGACGGCGGAGATGAAGCGCCTGCAGGAGCGGGATGCGCGGCTGGAGCAGATGCGCGCTCTACTGGATACCGACCCGGCAGCGCGGCTGACCGTGAACGCGGCCGGACGCATTATCGACATGAACGCGACGATGCGCGGCTGGCTGCCGCACGCCGCGCGGGAAGCCGATCCGCTCCATGTCGCGCAGGTGTTTTCGGAAGCAAGCGTCAGTCTGCTGATGGCGCGTCTGAACGGTCCGCGCAACGGCGCAGCGCCGCGCACGGCGATGCTTGAAATCGTCGACGAGGCGGGCGGTATTCGCCCGGTCTGGGCCAGTTTCCGCGCAACCGCCGACAAGAAGGGCGCGCGGCCGAAGCTGCAGATCACCGCACTGAACGGCACGGGAGGCGACGCGGTCGAGGCGCGGGCGGCGGAGACCATCGACGCCGAAGAGCTGTTCCATGCCGCGCCGGTCGCGATGGCCACCGTCAACGCCAAGGGCAAGATCGCCAGCCGCAACCACGCCTTTTCCCAGACCTTCGCCATCCCCGCGCAGCGCGGAAACGGGCGGCTGAACGTGCTCGATCTGGTGGACGACAACGCGCGCGAGCCGCTGGCGCAGATGATCGCCGACGCCGCCGCGCGCAAGCCGGCAAATGCGCCGCTCGACATCGCTTTCGCGCGGGATGACCAGCGCGCCGGCCGGCTTTACGTGGTGCCCACGCCGGGCAAGCGCCGCCGGGGCGGTGCGGACGCGGCGATGATCTACGCCATCGACACGACCGAGCAGCGCGCACTGGAAGAGCAGATCGCCCAGAAGCAGAAGATGC